>NZ_LHSJ01000059.1:0-17460 GCF_001270295.1 Achromobacter sp. DMS1
CGGCTGCGACGGGGCGCTGGCGCCGGACGAGGACGAGCCCGCGGCGCCCGGACGGGACGCGTCCTGGGCGGCCTGGTGCATGATCTTGTCCAGGGGCAGGTACAGCATGTTGTTGTTGCTCTTGGAGTCGACCATGACCTTGCTGGCGCGCGTGAAGATCTCCTGCATGCTTTCCAGGTACATGCGCTCGCGCATCACCTGAGGCGCCTTCTGGTATTCGGCGAGGATGCTGGTGAAGCGCGAGGTATTGCCCTGCGCGTCGCCCACCACCTTGGCCTTGTAGCCTTCGGCCTGCTCGATCATGCGCGAGGCCTGGCCGCTGGCCAGCGGCACGACCTGGTTGGCGTAGGCCTGGCCCTCGTTGATCTGGCGCTCGCGGTCCTGGCCGGCCTTGACGGCGTCGTCGAACGCCGCCTGCACCTGCTCGGGCGGCTGCACGTTCTGGATGGCGACGGTGCTGACCTGGATGCCGGTCTGGTAGCGATCGAGGATCTGCTGCATCAGCGACTGCACCTGGTTGGCGACCGTGGTGCGCCCCTCGTACAGCACGAAGTCCATGGATTGCTTGCCGACCACCTCGCGCATGGCCGTCTCGGAGGCCTGGCGCACGGATTCGTCCGGGTCGCGGGTCTTGAACAGGTAGTCGGGCGCGCCGTCGGCCCGCAGCCGGTACTGCACGACGAACTGCATGTCGACGATGTTCTCGTCCGTCGTGAGCATGAGCGCCTCGGGCATGACCTTGTTGCGCGAGCTGCCGCGGAAGCCCACCTCGAAGGTGCGCAACTGCGACACGTTGACGATCTCGTGGCTCTGGATGGGATACGGCAGGCGCCACTGGAAGCCGGCCTGCGACGTGCTCTTGTACTTGCCGAACTGGGTCACGACCGCGACCTGGCCTTCCTGCACGATATAGAAGCCGCTGGCCAGCCAGATGCCCACGCCCACCAGCGCAATGACGCCCAGGCCGATGCGCGCGTTGCGCGGCGAGGGCGGCGTGGCCCCGCCCCGGTTGTTGGGACGGTTGTTGCCGCCCCCGCCCTTGCGGCCGAAGAGGGAACCGATGCGATTGTTGAAATCGCGCCAGACCTCGTCGAGATCGGGCGGACCGTCGCCATTGCCCTGCGGGCGCCGCGGCGGCTCGGAACCGTTGTTGTTATTGTTTCCACGACCCCAGCCGGGATCATTCAGATTGAAGAGTTTGTTGATTCGAGGCATTGTTTCCCGCAATCTGTCCGGTCTCCGCAATTGCCCCGCGCAACGCGTCCAGACCGGCGCGCTCGGTGGCGCTTACAAATACTCGCGCAATCGTACCATGCGCATCGCGCTCCACCCGCGGCTCCAGGCCGACCCGGTCGATCTTGTTGTATACCAGAATCGTGGGCACCGACGCCGCCCCGATCTCCGCCAGCACCTTGTTGACCTCGAAAATCTGCTCTTCGCGCTGCGGACTGGCGGCATCGACCACGTGCAGCAGCAGGTCGGCGTGCACGGTTTCCTCGAGCGTGGCGCGGAACGCCGCGATCAGGCCGTGCGGCAGGTCGCGGATGAACCCGACGGTGTCGGACACCACGACAGAGCCCGCGCCTTCGATCCAGATGCGCCGCGTGGTGGTGTCCAGGGTGGCAAACAACTGGTCGGCCGCATAGGTGTCGGCACGGGTCAGGGCATTGAACAGCGTGGATTTGCCGGCATTGGTATAGCCCACCAGCGATACCGACAGCGCGCCGCCGCGCGCGCGGGCCCGGCGCTGGGTGACGCGCTGCCGCTCGACCTTGTCGAGCCGCTCGCGCAGCACCTTGACCTTGGCGCCGATCATGCGGCGGTCCATTTCGAGCTGGGATTCGCCCGGCCCCCGCATGCCGATGCCGCCGCGCTGCCGCTCCAGGTGGGTCCAGAGGCGGGTAAGGCGCGTGGCCAGGTGCTGGAGCTGGGCCAGCTCGACCTGCAGCTTGCCCTCGTGGCTCTTGGCCCGCAGGGCGAAGATGTCGAGGATGAGCGCCACGCGGTCCACTACCCGCAGGTTGAAGGCGCGTTCCAGGTTACGCTGCTGCGCGGGCGAGAGCGGCTGCTCGAAGAGAATGATGTCGGCCAGCAGCGCCTGGGCCATGGCCACGCCCTCCTCCACCTTGCCGGAACCGATGAAGAACTTGGCGTCGGGGCGGTCGCGCCGCGCCGTGAGCGTGCCGACGATTTCCGCGCCCGCGCCTTCGGCCAGCATGGCGAACTCCTCCGCGTGGGCGGCGTGGTCGGGATTGCCGAGATCGACACTGATGATCAGCGCGCGCATACGTGCACCATTTTGGAGCCAAAGCGAAAATGCCCGCCGACGGCAAGCGTCAGGCGGGCAATGAAAGGTACTACTGGAGCGGGATTATTCAGCAGGGACTTCCACCTGGAAATTGACGGCGCGGGCCGGGACAACGGTAGAGATGGCATGCTTGTAGACCATCTGCGTCACCGTATTGCGCAGCAGCACCACGTATTGGTCGAACGATTCGATTTGCCCTTGAAGCTTGATGCCGTTTACCAGGTAGATGGACACGGGCACGTGATCTTTGCGCAGCGTGTTCAGAAACGGATCTTGCAGAGTTTGCCCTTTATTGCTCATTGGCCAGGCTCCATTTGTTATTTAAGTGATGGCGCACGTCTGAAATGGTGGGGTGCGCCGAAACATCTACTCTACAGGGTTTTCCCGGGCCGTGCCACTTGTGCGCCATGCAAAAAATGACACCAGAGTTTTCCGGGCCCGCCCAGCGCGCCGGGCGGCCGCATGAGCGGCCGGCGGCGGCTCAGCTTCCGGTGATTTCGCCCAGGGCGGCCAGCAGCAGATCGCTCTGCGCGTCGGTGCCCACCGTGATGCGCAGGAACTGCTCGATGCGCGGCTGGCGGAAGTGGCGCACGATGATGCCGCGCTCGCGCAGCGAGGCCGCCAGCGCGGCCGCGTCGCGCGCGGGATGCCGGGCGAACACGAAGTTGGCGGCCGAAGGCAGCACCTCGAATCCCAGCGCCCGCAGGCCCGCCGTCATGGCCTCGCGGGTGCGGATGACCCGGGCGCGCGTTTCCTCGAAATACTCGCGGTCTTCGAGCGCCGCCACGGCGCCCGCGCTGGCCAGCCGGTCGATGGGATAGGAGTTGAAGCTGTTCTTCACGCGCTCCAGGCCGTCGATGAGTTCGCGGCTGCCCACGGCGAAGCCGACGCGCAGGCCGGCCAGCGAACGCGACTTGGAGAGGGTCTGCACCACCAGGAGGTTGTCGTAGCGGGCCACGAGCGGAATCGCCGATTCGGCGCCGAAGTCCACATAGGCTTCGTCCACCACGACCACCGCGTCGGGGTTGCCCGCCACGATGCGTTCGATGTCGGCCAGGCCCAGCGCGCGGCCGGTGGGTGCGTTGGGGTTCGGGAAGATGATGGCGCCCGCCGGCCCGCCGCGGGCCGGGAGGTAGTCTTCGACGTCGATGCGGAAGTCGGCCGTGAGCGGCGCCGTCTCGTAGTCGATGCCATACAGGCCGCAGTAGACCGGATAGAAACTGTAGGTGATGTCCGGAAAGCGCAGCGGCCGCTCATGCTTGAGCAGCGCCAGGAAGGCGTGGGCCAGCACCTCGTCGGAACCGTTGCCCACGAATACCTGGCCGGCGTCCACGCCCACCGTGCCGGCGATGGCCTGGCGCAGCCGTTCGGACGAGGGGTCGGGATACAGCTTGAGCGTGTCGTCGCAGGCCGCGCGCAGCGCCTCGAGCACCCGCGGCGAAGGGCCGTATGGATGCTCGTTGGTGTTGAGCTTGACCAGGTTCTGAAGCCTGGGCTGCTCGCCCGGCACATACGGACTGAGCGTCCCCACGACGGGACTCCAGAAGCGGCTCATGATTCAGTTTTCCTGCTTGTAGGGATTGTGCGAAGACTTGAATTCGATGCGCAGCGGCGTGCCGGCCAGATCGAACTCGTTGCGGAAACGCGTCTCCAGGTAGCGCCGGTACGACTCGGGTATGGCGTCCAGCGCATTGCCGTGTATGACCACCAGCGGCGGATTCTGCCCGCCCTGGTGCGCATAGCGCATCTTGGGCCGGAAAATGCCCTTGCGCGGCGGCGGCTGCTGTTCCACCGCGGCCTGCAGGGCGCGCGTGAGCTTGGGCGTGGAAAGCTTGGCGAACGCCGCGGCGTGCGCCGCGTTGATGGATTTCAGAAGCGGCTTGATACCCTGCCCCCGCAGCGCGGAAATGGTGTGCATGCGGGCAAACGACAGGAAGCGCAGCTTGCGCTGGAATTCGCGCTCGATGCGCTCTTTCTGTTCGGCGTCCAGGCCGTCCCATTTGTTGATGGCGACCACCACCGCGCGGCCGGTTTCGAGCACGAAGCCGGCGATGTGCGCATCCTGCTCGGAAATCTCGGACTGCGCATCCAGCATGAGCAGCACCACGTTGCTGGCCTCGATGGCCTGCAGGGTCTTGATGACCGAGAACTTCTCGACCGCCTCGAAAACCTTGCCGCGCTTGCGCAGGCCGGCCGTGTCGATGAGCGTGTACTTGCGGCCGTCGCGCTCGAAATCGATCTCGATGGCGTCGCGCGTGGTGCCCGGCATGTCGAACGCGATGACGCGCTCCTCGCCCAGGAGCGTGTTGATGAGGGTTGACTTGCCCACGTTGGGGCGCCCCACGATGGCCAGCTTGATGCGGTGGTCGTGCGGGCCTTCCTCGGCCGCGTCTTCGGGCTCTGGCGGCGGCGCCAGGTCCTTGAGCGCGAGCTCGATCAGGTCGACGATGCCGTCGCCGTGCGCGGCCGAGATGGGATAGGGCTGGCCCAGGCCCAGCTCGTGGAATTCGGCCACGGCGCTGCCCGAGCCCATGCCCTCGGCCTTGTTCACCGCCAGCAGCACGCGCTGCTGGCCCGACTTGCGCAGGAGCTGGGCGATTTCGTGGTCGTGCGCGTTGAGGCCGGCGCGCGCGTCCACCAGGAACACCACCACGTCGGCCTCGGCGATGGCCTGCCGGGTCTGGCGGGCCATTTCCAGCAGGATGCCGTCCTTGGCCACGGGCTCGAACCCGCCTGTGTCGATGACGATGAAGGGAATCTCGCCCACCCTGCCCTCGCCGTAATGGCGGTCGCGGGTCAGGCCGGAATAGTCGGCCACCAGCGCGGCGCGCGATCGCGTCAGGCGGTTGAAGAGGGTCGATTTCCCCACATTGGGGCGGCCGACCAGGGCAACGACAGGCTTGAAGGACACGGTTGGAAGTTGGTTTCGATTGGGTTTCAGTTGGTGCCGATCAGGACGAGATTGCCGTTGCCCGTCTGGACCAGCACGCCTTGGGACGTGGTTTGCGGGGGCGAGACCACGGCGCCGCCGCCGACCGACAGGCGGGCCATCAGGCTGCCGTCGCTGCGCGACAGGAAGTGGACGTAGCCGTCGAGGTCGCCCACGGCCAGCGCGCCGCCCAGCAGCGCCGGCACGGTCAGTTGGCGGTTTTTCAGCGCGCCCTGCTTCCAGACGTTGCCGCCGTTGTCCAGCGCGAAGGCATGCACCACGCTGTTCTGGTCGGCCGAGTAGGCGAAACGGTCGTCCAGCGTGAGGCCGCTGACGCTGGAGAAGTCCTTGGCCCACAGCGGGCGGCCGCCGGCAGTGACGTCGAAGCAGACGATGCGGCCCTGGTAGGCCACGGCGCAGAGCAGGTTGCCCGCGATGCGGGGCACGCCGACCACGTCGGTCAGGCGCTCCAGGTCGCTGGCGCCGCGCGGCGTGGCCACGGTGCCTTCCCACTGCACGTTGCCGCTGTTGGCCGCGATGGCGAGCATCTTGCCGCCGGGCAGGCCGGTGATGACCAGGCCCTCGGCCATCAGCATCTGCGACACGCTGCGCAGCGCCAGCGCCGGGCCCGGACGCTGCACGTTCCAGACGCGCTCGCCGGTGCGGGCGTCGAACGCCTGGATGCGGTAGTCGCCGCTGCGCACCACGACCAGGCCGTAGCCCACCAGCGGCGGCACCGACACGTCGCTGGTGGCGCGCGCCTTCCACTTCTGCTTGCCGGTGTCGTCGAAGGCGATCACGTCGCCGTTGGGCGAGGCCACGGCGGTGGTGGAGCCATCGCTGCCGGCGCCGGCCGACAGCTTGGTGTCGGCGTCGATCTTCCAGATGGGGCGCCCGCTCTGCAGGTCGAACTTGCCCACGGAACCGTCGGGGGTGGCCGCGTAGACGGCGTTGTTGACGACGGTGGGCGCAAAGCCCAGGCCCGAGCCGCTGCCCACCGACGTGGACCAGATCTGGCGCACCGACATGCCGGCCTTGTATTCGGTGAGGGGCGCGGGCTCGTAGCGCGCGTCGTCGCTGGAAAACAGGCCGCAGCCGCTCAGGGCCAACAGGCCCGCCACGCACAGGGCGCCGCGCCACATGCGGCGGGGGGCGAATTTACGCATACAGTCAGGCTCCGCTCAGGGCATCCAATTTGAGTTGCACAACCTGGGTAAGCGGATTGTTCTTACCCAGTCCATCGATGGCGCTCCGCCAGGCGGCGCGCGCTTCTTCCCGCTTGCCCTGGGCCGCGAGAACATCGCCGCGGCGGTCGGCGAACAAGGCGGCGAAAGCGGGCGGCGCGTTCTCGAGTTGCGCGAGCGCGGCGTCGTACTGCTTCTGGTCGAGCAGCAGCCCCGCCAGGCGCAGCCGTGCCACAGCCTGCATGGAGGGGTTTTTCTTTTGCGCGGCCAGCCATTCGAGCTGTTCGCGCGCGCCGGCCGCGTCGTCCTGGGCCTGCAGGGCCTGGGCGGCGACCAGGGCGCCGCGCGCGGCATAGCCGGTGGCGGCATAGTCTTCGCGCAAGGTGGCGGCGGCGGCCTTGATGCGCACGGCGGAATCCGAGCCGCCCAGCCGGGCGGCGTCTTCCAGCGCCTCGAAATAGCCCATGGCCTGGTTGGCGCGGTGCGACTCATAGGCCTTCCAGCCCCACCATCCGCCCCAGGCCAGGGCCACGACGGCAACCAGCGTCGCTATCAGCGTGCCGTAGCGCGCCCACCAGGCCTTGATTGCGTCGAGTTTTTCCTGTTCTTCGAGATCGTATGCCATGCTAACCCTTGAGTTTCAATGCTTCGGCCAGCTCCGCCAGCGGCACCTGCCGCTGCGGCGCCTCGCCCTGCGCGCCGGCGCGCAGGAACTTGATGCTGGCGGCCCGGGCCGCCACTTCATCGGCGCCAAGAATAACCGCAACCTGCGCTCCGCTGGCATCGGCGCGCTTGAATTGGGACTTGAAGCTGGCCGGACCGGCGTGGACCACCACGGCAAATCCTGCGTCGCGCAGGTCTTCGCCCACACGCGCGGCCAGCCGCTGGGCGTCCTCGCCCTGGTGCACGACATACACGTCGCACTCGGCGGGCGCCTCCAGCGCCACGCTCTGCTCCCAGAGGTCGAGCAGGCGCTCCATGCCGATGGCGAAACCCACCGCGGGAGCCGGCTTGCCGCCCAGCAGCTCGATGAGCCCGTCGTAGCGGCCGCCGCCGCAGACGGTGCCCTGCGCGCCCAGGCGGTCGGTCACCCACTCGAAAACCGTGAGGTTGTAGTAGTCGAGCCCGCGCACCAGGCGCGGGTTGAGGCGGTATTCGATGCCGGCATCGGCCAGCCGCTGGCATACGCCGTCGAAGTGCGCCCGCGACTCCTCGCCCAGGAAGTCGAACAGGCGCGGCGCGCTGTCGGCCATTTCCTGCATGGCGGGGTTCTTGGTGTCCAGCACGCGCAGCGGGTTGGTGTACATGCGGCGCTGGCCGTCTTCGTCGAGGATGCCGCGGTGCTTTTCCAGGTGCTCGATCAGCGCGGCGCGGTGCGCGGCGCGCTCGGCCGGCTGGCCCAGCGAATTCAGCTCGAGGCGCACGTCGGTCAGGTCCAGCAGCTTCCACAGGCGGGCCAGCATGACGATCAGCTCGGCATCCACGTCCGGGCCGGCGAAGCCCAGCGCCTCGACGTCGATCTGATGGAACTGGCGGTAGCGGCCGCGCTGCGGGCGCTCGTGGCGGAACACGGGGCCGATGGAATAGACGCGCTGCGGGCGGTCGTAGAGCAGGTTGTGCTCGATGGCGGCGCGCACGATGCCCGCGGTCATTTCGGGGCGCATGGTGAGCGAATCGCCGTTGAGCGCGTCGGTGAAGGTGTACATCTCTTTTTCGACGATGTCGGTCACTTCGCCGATGCCGCGCGCGAACAGGCGCGTATGCTCGAGCACGGGCGTGCGCACGTTGCGGTAGCCATAGCTGCGCAGCCACCCGCGGACGATATCCTCGAATTGCTCCCAGCGGGCGCTCGCCCCCGGCAGCAGGTCGTTCATGCCGCGTATGGCGGCGACTTTCTGGAAAGCTTGACTCATCTTTTTCGTGCTTTATCGTGCCGCCCGCCGCGCCGGGGCGCGCAGGCGGCCACACCCTTGCTTTTCAATGAGAGGCGGACGCGCCGTAGCGGCGCGCGACGTAATCTTCGACGATGGCCTGGAATTCCTCGGCGATGCGGTCGCCCTTCAGGGTGACAGTGCGCTCGCCGTCCACGAACACCGGCGCGGCGGGCACTTCGCCCGTGCCCGGCAGGCTGATGCCGATGTCCGCGTGGCGGCTTTCGCCTGGCCCGTTGACCACACAGCCCATGACCGCCACGTTCATGGTTTCGACGCCGGGATACCGGGCGCGCCACACCGGCATCTGCCGGCGCAGGTAGGACTGGATGCTGTCGGCCAGCTCCTGGAAGAACGTGCTGCTGGTGCGGCCGCAGCCCGGGCAGGCCACCACCATGGGCGTGAAGGCGCGCAGGCCCATGGTCTGGAGGATTTCCTGCGCCACCACGGCCTCGCGGCTGCGGTCGCCGCCGGGCTCGGGGGTGAGCGAGATGCGGATCGTGTCGCCGATGCCCTGCTGCAGCAGCACGGCCAGCGCGGCGGTGGAGGCCACGATGCCCTTGCTGCCCATGCCGGCCTCGGTCAGGCCCAGGTGCAGCGGATAGTCGCAGCGGGCGGAGAGGTCGCGGTAGACGGCGATGAGGTCCTGCACGTGGCTCACCTTGCACGACAGCACGATGGCGTCGCGGCGCAGGCCGAGCGCTTCGGCGCGCCGGGCGTTGCTGATGGCCGAAACCACCAGCGCGTCGCGCATGACGGCCTGGGCTTCCCAGGGCTGGGCGCGGCGGCTGTTCTCATCCATTTTGCGCGCCATGAGCTCGTGATCGAGGCTGCCCCAGTTGACGCCGATGCGCACCGGCTTGTCGTAGCGGCAGGCGACCTCGATCATCTGCGCGAAGTTGTCGTCGCGGCGCTTGCCCCCGCCCATGTTGCCGGGGTTGATGCGGTATTTGGACAGGGCCTGCGCGCACTCGGGGAACTGCGTGAGCAGCTTGTGGCCGTTGTAGTGGAAGTCGCCCACCAGCGGCACGTCGATCCCCATGCGATCGAGCTGCTCGCGGATCGCGGCCACTTCGCGGGCGGCCTCCGGCGTGTTCACGGTGATGCGCACCAGTTCGGAACCGGCCTGCGCCAGCTCTTTCACCTGGATGGCGGTGGCGATGGCGTCGGCGGTGTCGGTGTTGGTCATGGACTGGACCACCACCGGCGCGTCGCCGCCCAGGGTGACGACACGATTGCCCCACTTCACGGCCACCTGGCGGGTGGGACGCCGCGGCGCCGGCCCCACGGGGGGCGGCGGCGCATCCTGGCAAGGCAGAGAAGAATCTTGCATCGGGGTAACCCGGTTTACTTGGACAGCTTGGGAAGCCAATCGAAGGCCAGCCAGTGCTGCGGCAGCCAGCCCTGCCAGAACGCGTAGGCCAGGCCGGCGGCCAGCACCAGCACGATGGCCAGCAGCCAGCCCCAGGACGTGGAGGAAGCACGTTCGTCTTCCATGGGCGCGGCGCCGATGCTGTGCGCGGAATCGAGCGAGCCGGGGCTGCGGCGCAGCGGGCCGGTGACGCGGACTTTGGGGTCCAGCGACTCGACGATGGCCTCGGCGTCGGCGCCCAGCAGGCGCGCGTAATTGCGGATCAGGCCGCGCAGGGACACGCCGGTGGGCAGGTCGGACCAGCGCTCTTCCTCGAGCGCGTCGATCTGCTTGGTGGAGAATTTGATGCGGCTGGAAACCTCGTCCAGCGACCACCCCCTGGCCTTGCGCAATTCGCGCAACGCGCCGCCCACATTGCCCGGGCCGCCGACGGGCGATTCGGAAACCGCGGAAGCGTACTCCTGCGTCATGCATGCACCTGTTTGATCGGAATGGCCCGGGCTCGCGCGGCATTGCGCTCGGTAATGCGGGTGCGGTCGCGCACCTCGCCGGCGAGCTGGCCACAGGCCGCGTCGATGTCGTCGCCACGGGTCTTGCGCACCGTGGTGACGATGCCCGCGTCCATCAGGCGCTGCGCGAACACTTTCACGCGCGCGGACGGCGAACGCTTCAGGCCCGAAGCGGGGAAGGGATTGAAGGGAATCAGGTTCAGCTTGCAGCGCACCTGGCGCGCCACCTGAATCAGTTCCCGGGCGTGCTGGTCGGTATCGTTGATGCCGTCCAGCATGCAGTATTCGAAAGTGATGAAGTCGCGCGGCGCATGCTCCAGGTAGCGGTTGCAGGCATCCAGCAGCGAATTCAGCGGGTGTTTACGGTTCAGCGGCACGAGCTCGTCGCGCAGCGCGTCGTTGGGCGCGTGCAGCGACACCGCCAGCGCCACGGGACAGTCCTGGGACAGGCGGTCCATCATGGGAACCACGCCGGAAGTCGACACGGTGACCCGGCGGCGCGACAGCCCGTAGGCGTTGTCGTCCAGCATGAGGCGCAGCGCCGGCACGACCTGGTCGTAGTTGAGCAGGGGCTCGCCCATGCCCATCATCACGACGTTGCTGATGACGCGCGTGTCTTCGCCCGCCTTGGCCGAAGGCAGGCGCGCGGCGCCGATGTCTGCCTCCAGCACGCGCTTGGCCCACCAGAGCTGGCCGATGATCTCGCTCGTCTTGAGGTTGCGGTTGAAACCCTGGTGGCCGGTGGAGCAGAACCGGCAGTTCACCACGCAGCCCGCCTGGCTGGAAACGCACAGGGTGCCGCGATCGTCTTCGGGAATGAAGACGGTTTCGATGGCATTGCCCTGCCCCACGTCGAACAGCCACTTGCGGGTGCCGTCGGAGGAGCGCTGCTCGATGTTGACCGGCAGCGCCTCGATGCGGCAACGCTCCGCGAGCTGGCCGCGGAAGTCGCGGGCCAGGTCGGTCATGGCGTCGAACGAATCGGCGCCGCGCTGGTGCACCCAGCGCTGCAGCTGCCGGGCGCGGAACGGCTTGCCGCCCCACTGCCCGACCAGCTCGGCCAGCGCGGGGCCGTCCAGGCCCAGCAGGTTGATTCGATCGGCGGATTCCATGACCAGACTATAGAAGAAACGTTGACGCCTGCCCGGAAATCAACGGGTGTGGATGTTGATTTCGGGGAAGAAGAAGGCAACCTCGACGGCGGCCGTTTCCGGGGCGTCGGAACCGTGCACGGCGTTGGCGTCGATGCTGTCGGCGAAGTCGGCGCGGATGGTGCCCGGGGCGGCCTTCTTGGGGTCGGTGGCGCCCATCAGGTCGCGGTTCTTCTGGATGGCGTCTTCGCCTTCGAGCACTTGCACGAAGACGGGGCCCGAGACCATGAAGTCGACCAGGTCCTTGAAGAAGGGACGCTCCTTGTGCACGGCATAGAAGCGCTCGGCGTCGGTGCGCGAGAGCTGCAGCATGCGGGCGGCGATGACCTTCAGGCCGGCCTGCTCGAAGCGGCTGACGATCTGGCCGATGACGTTCTTGGCGACGGCGTCGGGCTTGATGATCGAGAGAGTGCGTTGGATGGACATGAAAAGAACTCCGGATAGCGGTTTCTACTGATTAATTGCCTGGCGCGGCCTTGCGCTGGTCGGAGCCACCCTTCGAGCGCCGCTGCGCCATCGGCGCAGAACGGATGCGGGGCGCCTCGCGCCCGCATCCGCCGGGCCTCGGGCCAGGCAGGATTCGGCACTGCCCACCTGAAGGGTCCCGGCGCCTGCGGAAAAGGAACATGCTGCCGGAGGGCGTGTGCATCGCCGCTCCCCGGGGCTGCCGGCATGTGATCCCGGCCTGCCTTCCCGCGGTGAATCCTCAATGAATTCAGGGACTTCTAAAAGGTTTACAGTAACCCGGCATTCTAGCACGGCAGGAAGACCTCATTACATCTTAAAATGAGCGGTTTGCTTGCCCGGCGCTGTCCGCCGGGCGCCCTGTCTGCACCCGGAAATCCAGTAATGACCCAAGCCGCTACGCCGAGCGCCGCCCAAGGCGCGAACGAAACCCCGGAACTGCCCAAGAGCTTTGAACCCGCCGACCTCGAATCCCGCTGGTACGCCGAGTGGGAAAAGCGCGGCTATTTCGCGGCGGGCCAGCACGTAAAAACAGGGACCGACCCTCAACCCTACGTAATCCAGTTCCCGCCGCCCAACGTGACCGGCACGCTGCACATGGGGCATGCGTTCAATCAGACCATCATGGACGGACTGGTGCGCTACCACCGCATGCTGGGCGACGACACGGTATTCATCCCCGGCACCGACCACGCCGGCATCGCCACGCAGATCGTGGTGGAAAGACAGCTCGACGCGCAAAAGGTTTCGCGCCACGACCTGGGCCGCGAGAAGTTCGTGGAAAAGGTCTGGGAATGGAAGGAAAAGTCGGGCAGCACCATTACCGGGCAGGTGCGCAGGCTGGGCGCCTCGGCCGACTGGCCGCGCGAATACTTCACCATGGACGAGCGCATGTCGCGCGGCGTGGTCGAAACCTTCGTGCGCCTCTACAAACAGGGACTGATCTATCGCGGCAAGCGTCTGGTGAACTGGGACCCCAAGCTGCTCACCGCCGTGTCCGACCTGGAAGTCGTGTCCGAGGAAACGGACGGCCACATGTGGCACATCGTGTATCCCTTCGCCGACGGCCCGCAAACCATCGTCGACAAGAACGGCCAGACCGTCACGCTGCGCGGCATGACCATCGCCACCACCCGCCCCGAGACCATGCTGGCCGACGGCGCGGTGTGCGTGCACCCCGACGACCCGCGCTACCGGCACCTGATCGGCAAGGAGGTCGAGCTGCCGCTGTGCGACCGCAACATCCCCATCATCGCCGACGATTTCGTCGATCCGGAATTCGGCACGGGCTGCGTGAAGATCACCGGCGCGCACGACTTCAACGACTACGCCTGCGCGCTGCGCCACGACCTGCCTCTCATCGTGATCTTCACGCTGGACGCGCACATCAACGAAAATGCGCCCAAGCAGTTCCAGGGCATGGAGCGCTACGAGGCCCGCAAGGCCGTGGTGGCGCAGCTGGAGGCCGAGGGCTACCTGGTGAAGGTCGAGCCGCACAAGATGATGCAGCCCAAGGGCGACCGCACCGGCGTGGTGCTGGAGCCCATGCTGACCGACCAGTGGTTCGTGGCCATGAGCAAGCCCGCCCCCGAGGGCACGCTCCACCCGGGCAAGAGCATCACCCAGGTCGCGCTCGACGTGGTGGCCGACGGCCGCGTCAAGTTCTTCCCCGAGAACTGGACCACCATCTACAACCAGTGGCTGAACAACATCCAGGACTGGTGCATCTCGCGCCAGCTCTGGTGGGGCCACCAGATCCCGGCCTGGTATTCGGAAGACGGCCAGGTGTTCGTCGCGCACGACGAGGCCGAGGCCGCCGCGCAGGCCCGCGCCGCCGGCGTGACGGGCGAGCTCAAGCGCGACCCCGACGTGCTCGACACCTGGTTCTCCTCGGGCCTGGTGCCCTTCACCACGCTGGGCTGGCCCGATAACACGCCCGACCTGCAGCGCTACCTGCCGTCCAGCGTGCTGGTCACGGGCTTTGACATCATCTTCTTCTGGGTGGCCCGCATGGTCATGCTCACCACCCACCTCACCGGCCAGATCCCGTTCAAGCACGTGTACGTGCACGGCCTCATCCGCGACGCGGACGGCCAGAAGATGAGCAAGTCCAAGGGCAACACGCTGGACCCCGTGGACCTCATCGACGGCATCGACCTCGAAGGCCTGGTGGCCAAGCGCACCTACGGCCTCATGAACCCCAAGCAGGCCGGCGCCATCGAAAAGACCACGCGCCGCCAGTACCCCGACGGCATCCCCGCCTTCGGCACCGACGCGCTGCGCTTCACGATGGCGGCCTACGCCACGCTGGGCCGCAACATCAACTTCGACCTCAAGCGCTGCGAGGGCTACCGCAACTTCTGCAACAAGCTCTGGAACGCCACGCGGTTCGTGCTGATGAACACCGAGGGCCACGACCTCACCGGCCCCGACGCGGGCGAGCTGTCGTTCGTGGACCGCTGGATCGTCAGCCAGCTGCAGGCGCTGGAAGCCGAGGTGGCGCGCGGCTTTGCCGACTACCGCTTCGACAACATCGCCAACGCGCTGTACCGCTACGTGTGGGACGAGTACTGCGACTGGTACCTGGAACTGGCCAAGGTGCAGATCCAGACCGGCACGCCGGCCCAGCAGCTGGGAACCCGCCGCACGCTGATCCGCGTGCTGGAGGCGGTGCTGCGCCTGGCCCACCCCATCATCCCGTTCATCACCGAAGAGCTGTGGCAGAAGGTGTCGGTGGCGGCCGGCAAGCGCCAGCCCGGCGTGGCCGACAGCGTGAGCGTGCAGCCCTATCCGCAGCCCAATCCGCAGGCCGTGGACGCCGCCGCGGAAGCCGAGGTGGACGAACTCAAGGCCCAGGTGGAAGCGGTGCGCGCGCTGCGCGGCGAGATGAACCTCTCGCCGGCCCAGAAGGTGCCGCTCTGCGCCCAGGGCGACGCGCCGGTGCTCAAACGCAATGCGCCCTACCTGGCCGCGCTGGCCAAGCTCTCCGAAGTGGAAGTGCTGGGCAGCCTGCCCGATGCCGGCGCGCCGGTGCAGGTCGTGGGCGGCAGCCGCCTCATGCTGCGCGTGGAAATCGACGTGGCGGCCGAGCGCGCCCGCCTGGACAAGGAAATCGCCCGCCTGGAAGGCGAAATGGCCAAGGCCAACGGCAAGCTGTCGAATGCCAGCTTCGTCGAGCGCGCGCCGGCGGCCGTGGTCGCGCAGGAAAAGGCGCGCGTGGCGCAGTTCGGCGAAACCCTGCAGAAGGTGCGCGAACAGCGCATCAAGCTGGGCGACTGACCTCGGCTCGCTCCCCCCCGGCCGCAAACCCCTCGATTTTCATCGAGGGGTTTTTTATTTAAGGATGATTCCAACATCAGCGTGTTGAGGCCGCCCTTCACCGCCTGCTCGGGCGGGGTGATGGAGGCGCCCTTGAGATCGGTGTTGCCCTTGACCTCTATCTGGACGCCGCCGTCGCCCGCTTCGGTGCGGGATTGCCCGGTGACGCTGGCGCAGTCGCTGTCGATTTTCTGCTTGCCGGCATTGGCGCTGGCCGAGAAGTCGGCTCCCGCCGTGACGCTGCCGCCGACATTGCTGTCCTTGCTCTTGAAGGTGCTGGCGTCCTGCAGGCTCTCGATGCTGAGGTTGCCGCCTACGTCGGCCACGACCCGCTTGCCGCTGGCGATGGCGCCGCGCAGGTTGGTGCCGCCACCGGATTCCAGGGTCGGGCGGTTGCCGGCGCTGACGTGCGTGTTGGTCCAGGTGACTTCACCGCCTTCGCCCTTGCCCTTGCCGCGGCTGGCGTTGGCGGTGATGCCCATGGACGCGCCGCCCCGGCCGACGGAAGTATGTCCACTCCTGCGCCACCGGCGCCCAGGCCATCGCCATAGCGGCCGATTTCCTTCATGCCACCATTGCCGACGCTGCAGCCGCCACCGAGGCTGACGCTACTGGCCTTGTGCTCGGCGTGGTTCTTGATGTCGCTGGCGGGGTCATTCCTCGGGTTTGCGGCTTTCAGCGACCAGAGGAACCGATGGGCGTCCTCGCCGTCAAGCCGGATGCGTTCAATCGGAAAGCATGGCGTTTCGTCCTGCGGCGGAAGATCCGGCGGCGGAGCCTGAGCCGGCCGCAGCCGCACATCCGGCGCTGTTTCCTGCTGCTCGCGCAGGACGCGCTCGCGCTCCTGCCGAAGCCACTCTCCCATCCGATCTCCCGTTGCAGCGTGGGGCTCGTTACACCCCGCCGTCCGTCATCCGGTACCAGGTCACGACCGCGTTCACGTACAGGCGCCGCAGGCCGTACAGCGGGAACGGCACCACCGGCGAGAGCGGCACCGGCAAGGCATTCGCGTCGCCCGTGGCCACGTACTCCGCCATGGCCCGGCCCATGCTGGTCTGCAGGCCCACGCCGCGCCCCTGGCAGCCGATGTCCACCAACAGGCCAGGTTCGGGCTCGTGCAGGTGCGGAAGATAGTCGCGGGTGACGGCGACCCGGCCGCACCAGCGGTATTCGAACGGCGTGCCCGCGACCTGCGGAAACAGTTTCAGCATCACGCGCTCCAGATGCGCCCAGTCCCCCTGCCCCTTGGGCTCGCGGAAAGGGCCGCGCCCGCCCATCAGCAGCCGGCCCTGGTGGTCCAGCCGGAAATACAGCAGCAGGTTGCGCGTGTCGGAAGTGACGTGCCCTTCGGGGAAGATACCGGCGCGCACCGCCTCCGGCAGCGGCGCGGTGGCCACCTGGAAGGTGTTGGCGTCGATGATCGATTCCTTCAATCCTGGCAGCAGGTCGCCGCCGTAGGCGTTGGTGCACATCACCACGCGATCGGCCGTGACGCTGGGCCCCAGGGCGGTGGCCGCGGTCCACTTGCCGCCCGCGCGCCTGAGGCTTTCCACGGGCGTGCCGGTATGAACGATGGCGTCCGCGCTCAGCGCGGCGCGCGCCAGTCCGCGCGCATAGCTCAGCGGCTGGATGGCGCCGGCGCGGCGATCCACCCAGCCGCCCAGGTAGCCGGTCGGTGCCGATCAGCCGCGCCGTCTGCGCGCCGGTCCAGCGGCTGGACGTCGGCGCCGAGCCTGGCCCACTGCGCGGCCCGGCCATGCGCGATCCGCAAGGCCCGGGCAGTATGGGCGCCCTGGATCCAGCCCGCGCGCACGCGAGGCACGTCCATGGCGTGCCGCTCGATCAGGTCGAACACCGTATCCGCCGTCGCGCCGGCAAAGCGGACCAGGCGTTCGCCGCGCACGGCGCCGTACATGGAACGCAGCGCATCGGGATCGTATTTCAGGCCCGGAATGACCTGGCCGCCATTGCGGCCCGAGCCGCCGAAGCCGATCTCCCGCGCCTCCAGCAGCACCACCCGGACGCCGCGCTCGGCCAGGTGCAGCGCCGTGCTCAGCCCGGCGTAGCCGCCGCCTACCACCAGCACGTCGGCCTGCGTGATCGGCCAGGCGCTCGGTCGGCGGCGGCGCCGCCGCCGTGGCGGCCCACAACGATGGGGATAGCGGAAATGGCGCTTGCGGCATGGTCCTTCCTTACATGGGATGCAACACCCGGCGCAGGAAATCCTGGGTCCGGGGATGCTGCGGATGATTCAGCACTTCGCGGGCGGCGCCCTGCTCCACCATGACACCGC
>NZ_LHSJ01000006.1:0-39824 GCF_001270295.1 Achromobacter sp. DMS1
CCATGAAAAGCGGCAGCGCGTCGGCCAGGCTGGCGCCGGCGCCGCCGGCGTCCTCGGGCGCCAGCAGCTCCAGGAACCCGGACTGCCCGATGGCGTCCCAGAGCGCCGCGTGGCTGCCGCCCGCATCGATGGCGCGCACCACGGAAGGTTCGCAATGGCCTTTCAGCAGGTCTTCAAAAGCTTCGCTATACATGGGGTTCAAGCTCCACGCGGTTCAACGCAGGCCCAGGCCGCGGGCGATCATGCCGCGCAGGATCTCGCGCGTGCCGCCGCGCAGCGAATAAGTGGGACATACCTGGTTCACATAGGCGCAGGTGCGCAACAGTTCGGTGTCTATTTCCGCCGACGGGTCCGCGCCGAGCGCGGCTTCGATCACCGCCGGGATTTCCTGCTCGAAGGTCGTGCCCAGATCCTTTACCAGCGCGGCCTCCACCACCGGGCTCTCGCCCGCGGCCAGCCGCGACGTCACCGACAGCGACAGGCTGCGCAGGGCCGCCAGATGCGTGGCGAAACGGCCGGCCACCGGCGCCTGGACGGCATCGCCGCGCCCGCGCAGCCAGCGTATCCAGGCGTCCAGCAGCACGATGCTGGAATAGATGCGCTCGGGTCCGCTGCGCTCGAACGCCAGCTCGGCCGTCACCTGCTCCCAGCCGCTGCCTTCGTTGCCGACAAGCGCGTCGTCGGCAAGCGGCACGTCGTCGAAGAACACTTCCGAGAAATGCGCGTCGCCCGCCAGGTCGGCAATGGGGCGCACCGTCACGCCCGGCAGGGACAGGTCCACGATGAACTGCGACAGCCCCTGGTTGCGGTCCTGCGGCGTTCCCGAGGTACGCACCAGCGCGATCATGTAATGGCAGTGCTGGGCATTGGTGGTCCAGATCTTGCGGCCCGAGAGCGTCCATCCGCCGCCCTCGCGGCGCGTGGCGCGGGTACCCACGCTGGCCAGGTCGGACCCCGAGTTCGGCTCGCTCATGCCGATGCAGAAAAACGCCTCGCCGCGGCAGATGCGCGGCAGGTAGAAGCGGCGCTGCGCCTCGCTGCCGAACTTGCGGATCAAGGGCCCGCTCTGCCGGTCGGCGATCCAGTGGGCCGATACCGGCGCCCCCGCGCACAGCAGCTCTTCGATGAGCACGAAGCGCGAGAACGCATCCATTTCCGCGCCGCCGTATGCGCGCGGCAGGGTCACGCCCACCCAGCCGCGCGCGGCCAGCTTGCGGCTGAAGTCCGCGTCGAAACCCATCCAGGAACGCGCGCGGCGGTCGGCCGGCAGCGCCGGCGTCTCGGCCTGGAGAAACGCCCGGACCTCGCGGCGGAAGGCTTGCGCCGCCTCGGGCAGCGCGGCCAATTCGAAACGATCGATGAGGGTAGTCACGCTTACAGTCCGATGGTGTAGCCGCCGTTGACCGACAGGTGCTGGCCCGTCACGTAGGAAGCGGCGTCAGACAGCAGGAAACACACGGGCCGCGCCACCTCGTCGGCCTCGCCCCAGCGGCCCAGCGGAATCTGGCTGAGATAGGTGTCGCGGAACTTTTCGCCGCGTATGGTTTCGGTCATGGGCGTTTCCACCACGCCGAAGCCCACGGTGTTGACGCGGATGCCGTACCGGGCCCATTCGCGCGCCGCACACATGGTCAGGCCCAGCACGCCGGCCTTGGCCGCGCCGTAGTTGATCTGCCCGATGGTGCCGCGCCGGCCCGCGTCGGAAGAGATGTTCACGATGGAGCCCGCGCCGTCGCCGCCGGCCTTGGCGCGCGCCAGCAGGTGCCGGCCCAGCGCCTGCAAAAAGAAGAAGGATCCCGTCAGGTGCACGTCGATGACCTGCTGCCAGTCGGCCGCCGACATCTTGTCGATCATGGCCGTGCGCGTGACGCCGGCGTTGTTGACCAGCGCGTTAACGCCGCCGAACGCCGCCACGCCGGCGTCCACCGCCTGCCGGGCCAGCTCCGGGTCGGCCACGTTGCCCGCCACCGTCACGCAGCGCTCCGCGCCCAGCGACTCGCGCAGCGCCGCCAGCGCGTCGGCATTGAGATCCACAGCCACCACGCGGCCGCCCAGGTCCGCGATGGCCGTGGCCAGCGCGCGGCCGATGCCCTGGCCCGCGCCCGTCACGATGACTTGCCGGTTCTCCAGCGAAAGTAGGTTGTTCTGCATCGGGTTCTGCTCCGTTGATATTCAGATCGTGTCTTCGACGCCCAGCACCAGGGTGGCCTGGCTGGACAGTTCGCCGCCGTTGCCGTGCGCCAGCGCCAGCTTCGCCCCCCGGCACCTGGCGCTCGCCCGCGCTGCCCGCCAGCTGCTGGGCCGCCTCCACCATGGTGAAAAGGCCGTACATGCCCGGATGCACGCAGGACAGGCCGCCGCCGTTGGTATTGACCGGCAGCTCGCCGCCCGGCGCAATGCGGCCGCCTTCCACGAAGGCCGCCCCCTCGCCCTTGGCGCAGAAGCCCAGGTCTTCCAGAAACAGAATGGTGTTCAGCGTGAAGGCGTCGTACAGCTCCACCACATCGATGTCGCGCGGGGCGACGCCGGCCAGGGCCATGGCGCGCGGGCCGCTCAGCGAGGCGGCCGTGACGGTCAGGTCGGGCATGTTGGTGATGTCCTTGTGCCAGGCCGCGGCCGCGCCGCCCAGCAGGTAGGCCGGCCGCGCGGCCAGGTCCCGCGCCCGGTCGGCGCGCACCATCACCACGGCGGCCGCGCCGTCCGTCACCAGGCAGCAGTCGCGCACCGAGAACGGGTCGCACACCATGCGCGAGGCCAGGTACTCCTCCATGGAAAGCGGCTCGCGCATGAAGGCGTCGGGATTCTTCTGCGCCCATTGCCGCGCCGCGATCGCCACGGCGCCGAGCTGCTCTTTCTTCAGGCCGTACCGCGCCGCGTAGCGCGAAGCCGCCAGCGCGTATCCGCCGACCGGCCGGGCGAGCCGGTACGGCCCTTCGTAGGGCGAGGGCCGCATCGAGCTCACCAGCTTGCCCGCGCCGCTGCGCTGGTTGCTGCCGTAGGCGATAAGCGCCACGTCGCACAGCCCCGCGTCCAGCGCCAGCGCGGCGTGGATGGCGTGCGTCTGGAACGACGAACCGCCGGTGCGGTTGTTGTCGGTGAGACGCGGCGAAATGCCCAGGTATTCGGTGAAGCTCAGGCCCGACAGATAGTCGTCGGGCAGGCCGATAAAAAGGCCGTCCACGTCGGCGGGCGCCAGCCCCACGGCGGACAGCGCCTGCACGCTGGCGCGCACGGCGAGGTCCAGCGAAGTCAGGCCCGGCGCCTCGCCGATGCCGTAGGTGGCCGACGAAACGATCGCGGTCTTGCCGCGCGGGAAACGCTCCTGGCTCATTTCGGCTCCTTTGCGGCGGGATCGAACACCACCAGCGGCTGGCCGTCCTCGTCGCGCGAAATGCGGGCGCGCACGGCCATGCCCACCCGCACCTCGGCGGGGTCCATGCCCTCGACGCGGCTCATCATGCGCGGCCCTTCCTCCAGTTCGACGAGGCACACGTTGTAGGACGGCGCGGGCGGACGCACGCGCATCACCGTGGTGGCATACACCGTGCCCCGGCCCGAGGCCGGCACCCACTCCAGGTCCAGCGCGCCGGTGCGCGGCGCGGCCACGCGCGGAAAAAACACATATTCGCCGCTGGAGCGGGACCGCTGGATCATGAAGCGTCCCTCTGCCAGATGGGCGAAGTATTCCTGCTGCGGCCGCGGCGCGGCCTCCGGATGCGGTCGTTCGGTCATTTCTGCTCCTGCGGCCATTGATACAAAGGAGGCTGCTTTTCCATGAAACGGCGCGCGGCCTCCTGGTGAAACGGGCTTTCGCGGCACAGCGATTGCGCCATGGCTTCCTGCATGTAGACGGTGTGCCGGTCGGACTCGAAGGCGCGGTTCATCACCGACTTCATGATGCCCAGCGCCCCCGCGGGCGCGTGCTCGAAGCGCGCGGCGAACGCCAGCGCCGCGTCCAGCACCGGCCTGTCTTGCTCGACCTGGTGCGCGATGCCCAGCGCCAGCGCCTCCTGCGCGCTCACCACCCGCGCCGAGAACGCCAGCGCCTTGGCGCGCGCCAGGCCCACGGCGCGCGGCAGCAGGTACATGCCGCCCAGGTCGGGCACGTAGCCGATGCGCGCGAACACGGCGCAGAACGTGGCGCGCGGCGAGGCCAGCACGAAGTCGGCGGCCAGGGCCAGCGACAGGCCCGCGCCGTAGGCCACGCCGTCCACCGCGGCGATGACGGGCTTTTCAAGGTCCACCAGCTCGTCGAACCAGCGCTGCATGCCGATGATGCGGCTGCGGCCCTCGAAGACATCGGTCTTGCCCTGCCCCGCCGCCATGGCGCGCAGATCGCCACCGGCGCAGAAATGCCCGCCGGCGCCGGTGAGGACCACCGCGCGGATGGCGTCATCGTCCCGCACCCTGGGCAGGGTTTCGGCCAGCGCGCTGCGCAGCTCCAGGCTCAAGGCATTGCGCGCCTCGGGCCGGTTCAGCGTGAGCACGGCGCAGGCGCCCACGCGGGAAAGTTCGAGTACGGACATAACGGTTCCTGGTAAATCGGCGTTTCATCACGCTCCGGAAGGCAGCCCGGGCGGGCGTCTAATAACGGATCTGCATCAGCCACTCGGCCACCATGGCCGGCCGTTCCGCGCCCTGCACGCGCACGTCCACTTCCCACAGGCAGCGCGCCTCGTTCTCGCGCAGTTCGTCCACCCGCGCTAGCCTGAAGCTGCCCACCAGCGCCGAGCCGCTGGGCACCGGCGCGGGAAAGCGCACCCTGTCGAAGCCGTAGTTCAGCGCCAGCTTTCGGCCCGGAAACTCGAACAGGCGGTGATACCACCCGGTAATGAGCGACAGCGTGAGCAGGCCGTGCGCGATGGTGGCGCCGAAAGGCGATTCGGCCGCCGCCCGCGCCGGATCGACGTGGATCCACTGCCGGTCGTGCGTCACCGCCGCGAAGGTGTCGATGGCGTCCTGGTCCACGACGATGGGCTGGCCCGTGACGGCGGGCTGGCCCACGAAGCCTTTCAGGGCCGCGATCGAATCGAAGCTTTTCTTTTCCATGGCGCTCAGTCCGCCTTCACGCCCAGCGATCTGGCCAGCGGCATCCACTGCTTGCGCTCGGCATCGATGAACTGGGCGAATTGCTGTTGCGACCCCGGCATGGGCTGCGCGCCGATGCGCCGCAGCTTCTCCACCAGCTCGGGCTTTTTCAGCGCCTCGTTGATGGCCCGGTTCATTTCGTCGATGACGGGCTGCGGCGTGCCCGCGCGCGCCATCACGCCGAACCAGGCGGCCGCCTCGAGCCCCGGGTAACCCAGTTCCCTGGCGGTAGGCACGTCGGGCAGTTGCGGGAAGCGCTGGTCGTCCAGAATGGCCAGCGGCACGATGCGGCCGGCCCTGGCCTGCTGCATGCACGAAGGCAGGGCGTCGAACATGATGTCGATGTTGCCGCCCATCATGCTGACGATGGCCGGGGCGCTGCCCGCGAACGGCACATGCGTCACCTTGAAGCCCATCTTGCTGACCGCGTATTCGCCCGCCAGATGCGTGATGTTGCCGCTGCTGGCCGAGCCCATGGTGAGCCTGCCGTCTTCCTTGCTGCCCTGCGCGATCAACGCCTGCACGTCCCGGGCGCCCAGGTCCTTGCGCGTGACCAGCAGCAGCGGCGCCTTGCCCATGCCCGCCACGGGAATGAAATCCTTGGCGGGGTCGTAGGACATCCGGGAATAGATGGCCTGGTTGATGACGATGGGCGCGTTGGCGCCGACGTAGAACGTGGCGCCGTCGGGCGCGGCCTGCAGCACCGTCTCGGCCGCGATCATGCCGGCCGCGCCGCCCTTGTTCTCGACCACGATGGGAACGCCCAGGACGGCCGAGGCGTCGTTGGCCACCAGACGCGTGATCTGGTCGGCCGCGCCCCCGGCGGGATACGGAACCACGTAGCGGATGGACGAGGGCTTGGCCTGCGCCAGGCCGCCGGCGCAGCAGGCCGCCAGGGCCAGCGCCAGGGCGCTGCGGAAAAAGGAACGACGCGGCATGGGTTTGTCTCCTGTGTTTTTTATGTCGAGAGGAATGGACCGCCCGGCGCGCCGCAGCGCGCCGGCGCTTCAGATGGCGCCCGCCGCGCGCAGCTCGGCAATGCGCCCGGGCGGAAGGCCGAGCCGCTCGGCCAGCACGCCTTCGGTGTGCTCTCCCAATAGCGGCGCGGATCGGCCGTACCGGATCGGGGTGCCGGACATGCGTATCGGGCTGGCGACGGCCGGCGCCTCCACGCCCGCGCCGTGCGGCAGCGACAGCCGCATGCCGCGGTGCCGCACCTGCGGATCCTCGAACACCTGCTTCATGTTGTAGATGGGCCCGCAAGGCACGTTGGCCGCCTCCATGAGCTCCACCCACTCCTGCATGGTGCGCGCCAGCATGGCCTGCGCGATCTCGGGAATGAGCGTGTCGCGATTGCGGTTGCGCTGGCCGGGCGTGGCGTAGCGCTCGTCGGCGGCCAGGTCTTCGCGCCCGATCAGCCGGCAGAACGCGCGGAACTGGCCGTCGTTGCCCACCGCCACGATCACGTCGCCTTCTTTGCAGCGGAACACCTGGTAGGGCACCATGTTCGAGTGCGCGTTGCCCATGCGGCGCGGGATCTTGTCCGACAGGAAATGGTTGATGGCCTGGTACGAGCTGATGCTCACCACGCAGTCGAGCAGCGACATGTCGATGTACTGGCCCTGCCCGCTCACATGACGGTGCTCCAGCGCGGCCAGGATGGCGGTGGTGGCGTACATGCCGGTGAGCAGGTCGCTGATGGCAATGCCCACCTTCATGGGCTCGTCGCCCGGCGAGCCTTCCGGCTGGCCCGTGATGCTCATCAGCCCGCCCATGCCCTGGAACACGAAGTCATAGCCCGGCAGCGCGGCGTAGGGCCCGTCCTGCCCGAAGCCGGTAATGGAGCAATACACCAGTCGGGGGTTCACTGCCTTCAGGCTTTCATAGTCCAGCCCGTAGCGCGCCAGCGTGCCCACCTTGTAGTTCTCCACCACCACGTCGGCCTGCGCCGCCAGCTCGCGGATCAGCGCCTGCCCCTCGGGATGGGCGAGGTCCACGGTGATGGACTTCTTGCCCCGGTTGGCCGCCAGGAAGTACGAGGAGTCGGCCGTCTCGCGGCCTTCGCCGTCCTTCAGGAAGGGCGGCCCCCAGGCGCGCGTGTCGTCGCCCACGCGGGGACGCTCCACCTTGATGACCTCGGCGCCCATGTCCGCCAGGTTCTGGGTTGCCCAGGGGCCCGCCAGGATGCGCGTCAGGTCCAGCACCCTGATATGCCCAAGCGCCGTCTTCATCTGCCCTGTCTCCTCATGTTTTTCTGCCGTCCAGCTTAGGAGCAGGGTTCTTTCCGCGTCCAATATTATTTATTGATAATTTGATATTCGTTGCATATCAAAAGCCTTGCCGCATACACTTTTCCGACGAATTTCCGGCCGCTGCGGAAAACGGGCCGGCGCAACGCAAATATCAGACTCATCGAAACGATAGCTTCACCATCCCCCAGGAGGCCCGGCCCATGAGCGATTTTCTTTCCTACACGCAGCGCGGCCACGTGGTCACGCTGACCATGAACCAGCCGGAGAAGCGCAATCCGCTCACGGGCAACACCGCGGTGGACGAATTCGTCGCCGCCGTGGCGCGCATCGAGGCCGACCCCGGCGTGCGCGCCGTCATCCTCACCGGCGCCGACCCCGCCTTCTCCGCCGGCGGCGACATCCGCGCCATGCGCGAGCAGTCCGACCCCGCGGTGGAACCCATGCGCATTCGCAACGACTACCGCACCGGCATCCAGCGCCTGCCGCTGGCCCTGTTCAACCTGGAAGTGCCCGTGATCGCGGCGGTCAACGGCCCGGCCATCGGGGCGGGACTGGACCTGGCCTGCATGTGCGACCTGCGCATCGCCTCCGAAAAAGCCAGGTTCGCCGAGAGCTTCATCAAGCTGGGCATCATTCCCGGCGACGGCGGCGCGTGGCTGCTGCCGCGCCTGATCGGCATGGCGCGCGCAGCGGAACTCACCTTCACCGCCGACATCATCGACGCGCAGCGCGCCCTCGAATGGGGCCTGGTGTCGCGCGTGGTGCCGCACGGCGAGCTGCTGGACACCGCCCACGCGCTGGCCGAACGCATCGCCGCGCATCCGCCGCAGGCCATGCGCATGACCAAGAAGCTCATGCGCGAAGCCCAGCACACCCGACTGGACACCTTGCTCGAACTGTCCGCCGCCTACCAGGCCCTGGCTCACAAGACCCCCGAACACGCCGAAGCCGTGTCGGCCTTCCTCGAAAAGCGCGAACCGCGCTTCGACAACCCGCGCCCCGCCCATGGCTGATCCGCGCAAGCGCATCGAGGCCGCCGCCGGCGGCGACACCGCGCCCGATCCCATGCTGGACCTGCGGCGCGTGCGCCAGTTCGTGGTGCTGGCCGAAACCCTGAACTTCCGCCGGGCGGCCGACCGCCTGCACATGACGCAGCCGCCGCTCACCGTGGCCATCCAGAAGCTGGAAGCGGAACTCGGCACACGCCTCTTCGAACGTGGCGGCTCGGGCGGCGTGTCGCTCACGCCCAGCGGGCACGCGGCCCTGGCCGAAGCGCGCCGCCTGCTCTTTCACAATGCGCAGATGGCGGCGGCCGCCCGCGCCGCGTCGGCCGGCACCGGCGGCGCGCTGCGCGTAGGCTTCGTGGGGTCCACCACCAATGGCGTACTGCAGCGCATCGTGCGGCTGTTCCGGGCGGAGTACCCTGGCGTCGAACTGGTGCTGAAAGAAAGCACCTCGGTGCGCATCGCCGAGCGCGTGGACAGCGCCGACTTCGACGTGGGCCTGGTGCGCACGCCGCTCCTCACGCCTTCGCGCGCGCAGCTCGCGCCCCTGCTCGCCGAGAACTTCGTGGCCGCCCTGCCGCCCGGCAATCCGCTGGCGCGCAAGCCCGACCTGCGCATCGAAGAACTGGCCAGCGAATCCTTCGTGTTCTACACGCGCGAAGAAGCCGCCGGCTTGCACGCCATGGCCATGCTGGCCTGCCAGCGCGCCGGCTTCCTGCCCCGCATCACACAGGAAGCCACTCAGGTGCAAACCCTGCTGTCGCTGGTGGAAAGCGGGCTGGGCGTGGCGCTCGTACCCGCCGTCATGCAGTACAACCCCAGCCCGCGCGTCGCCTACCGCGTCATTGCCGACATTTCGCCCGCGGCGGAGATCGGCCTCGCGCTGCTGCTGGCGGAGCCGTCGAGCGCCGCCGCGCAGCGCTTCCGCGACGTGGCGCTGCATTGCTTCGGCGAAGACTGACGCGCGGCCCGGCAGGCTGACGCCTATGCCCGCTCGGAGATCTCGATCAGATTCAGATCGGGGTCGCGCAGGTAGATGGAGCGGATCGGGTAGTTGGCGCCCGTGCGCAGCACCGGCCCTTCCACGATCTGCGCGCCGCGCGCCTTCAGCGTCTCGATGACCTGGTCCAGCGGCTCGGACGCGATGAAACACAGGTCCAGCGCGCCCGGCACGGGCAGATGCGCCTTGGGCTCGAACTCGCTGCCCTTCACGTGCAGGTTGATCTTCTGCTGGCCGAACTTGAACGCCTTGCGCCCCTGCCCGAAGGTTTCCAGCTTCATGCCCAGCAAGCCCACGTAGAAGTCCACGCACGCCTGCTCGTTTGCCGTGGTGAGCACCAGATGGTCGAGGTGATCGATCATTGCAGCCTCCTTGCCGCTTTCAGATGTCCGGGCCCCGCTATCTGCCGCAGGGATACGCCTTGCCCAACGCCTCCGTCACCCCGGCCGACGCGCTCTCCGTCTGCCGCGCCGGCGGCAGGTCCGCCAGATAATCCAGCACCACGCCGGGCAGCACGGGCTTGCGGGGCGGCGGGCAGACAAAGACATGGAACACTCTTCGATGCGGACCGAGTCCGGATGGTATCAGCCGCCGGCAACGCGGCAACGGCGCAAGACGGCCGGCGGCCCGGCGCGGACAGACCTGGTTGCTTTTTTTACAAGGCGGCGCGCCCGCCCGTGGCAAGATGGGCCGCGTCGCCACCCCGAACAACAGGCCATCCCGTGACTTTCCTCTTGCGGCGCGCCGCCTCGCCCGACCGCCCATGCGCCCCGCCGCCGGCGCCGGAAGCCCGGCCATGAACGGCGTCAGCATCGAACCCCTCGAACTGCTCACCTTCTTCGAGGCCGAGCCCCAGAGCGAAGAGCCCGAGGTGCCGTGGTACTACGGCAGCCACACCTACCAGACCCGGGTAGGCGACCACCACATCAGCTTCGGCCTGCTGCCCGCGCACGGCGACGTCTCGCTCACCATCCGCCACCAGGACCGCGACCTCTACCACCTCGTCGCCCTCTCCGTGCGCGACATCCGCTACCGGCGCGACGGCGCCGTGGAAACGCTGGAAATCATTCTCTCCGAACGCGACCGGGTCTTTCTCCGGCTGCGGCCGGACGTGGTGATCACGCAGGACGCCTCCGGGCTGGGGTGAGCCCGCCCTCGCCCCGGTATAAACTCCCCAGACGCCTCAACCCTCCGGCCCCGGGCGCCGCGGACTGGCCGCGCCTTCCGCAGGCGCCAGGCGCCCTGGGCATCGTCAGTGAAATGTCGCAACAAGAAGATTCCTTCGACCTGAAGAAAATCGCCGTTCCCGCTTTCGGCCCCTCTCTCTTCTACGGGCTCAGCAACGGCGCCATCCTCCCCGTCATCGCCCTCACCGCCCGCGACCTGGGCGCCTCCGTCGCCACCGCCAGCCTCATCGCCGCCCTCATCGGCATCGGCTCGCTGTTCAGCAACATTCCCTCGGCCCTGCTCACCGAACGCTACGGCGAGAAGTACGCCATGACCGGCGCGGCCCTGCTGAGCGTCGTCGGGCTCCTGATGGTAATCACCCTGCCCAGCCTCTGGGTGCTGGCGATCGCCATGCTCATGCAGGGGGTCGCCCAGTCGGTGTTCCAATTGGCGCGGCAGAGCTACATGATCGAGATCGTGCCGCTGCAATACCGCGCCCGCGCGCTCTCCACGCTGGGCGGCACCACCCGCATCGGCACCTTCATCGGCCCTTTCGCCGGCGCGGCCCTCATTCACTTCATCGGCCTGGACGGCGCCTACTGGGTCGCCCTGGCCGCCATGCTGGGCGCCGGCCTGATCGCCTTCACCGCCCCCGACATCGAGCCCCGCGCCGTCCACAGCCAGGCCGCCGCCCGGACCAGCATCGGCCAGGTCGCGCGCAGCCACTGGCGCGTTTATCTCACCCTGGGCGTCGGCGTCATGCTCATCAGCGCGCTGCGCGCCTCGCGCCAGGTCGTCATTCCCCTCTGGGCCGACCACCTCGGCCTCGAGCCGGCCACCACCTCCCTCATCTACGGCCTGGTCGCCGCCGTGGACATGTCCGTCTTCTACCCCGCCGGCAAGGTCATGGACCAACGCGGCCGCCTGTGGGTCGCGCTGCCCTGCACCCTGCTCATGGGCCTGAGCCTCATGACCATTCCCCTCACCGGCGGCGCCCTCAGCTTCATCCTCGTGTCCCTGTTCCTCGGCTTCGGCAACGGCATCGGCTCCGGCATCGTCATGACCCTGGGCGCCGACGCCTCGCCGCCCGGCGCCCGCACGCAGTTCCTGGGCATCTGGCGCCTGATGTCCGACCTCGGCACCAGCGGCGGGCCGGTCCTGCTGTCCGGCCTGACCGCGCTGGCGTCGCTCGGCATGGGATCTTTCGGAGTGGGACTGCTGGGGCTGGTGGCGGCCGCGGTGTTCTGGAAGTGGCTGCCGGCCCGATCCCATACGCCGGCCAAGGCGGGCTGAAATGGGCCGGCCGAAACCGGGAATGCGCAGCAGGAATGCCACGCTGGTCGGACTGGTCGCCGTCCTGCTCTGGAGCGCGATCGTCGGCCTGATACGCAGCGTGAGCGAGAGCTTCGGCGCGACCGGCGGCGCCGCCCTGATCTATACCGTCGCCTCGGTTTTCCTGCTGCTGACGGTCGGATTTCCCCGCGTCCGCGAGTTTCCGCGCCGCTACCTCATATGGGGCTCGCTGCTCTTCGTGGCATATGAGCTGTGCCTCGCCCTGTCCATCGGCTATGCCCACACCGGCCGGCAGGCCATCGAGGTCGGCATGGTGAACTACCTGTGGCCCTCCCTCACCATCGTCTGCGCCATCCTCTTCAACAAGCAGAAATCCGGCCTGCTGATCATCCCCGGCTTCATCCTCTCCATGCTCGGCATCTGCTGGGTGCTCGGCGGCGACCAGGGCCTGGATCCGGCCGGCATGCTCGCCAACGTCCAGGACAACCCCCTCAGCTACGGCCTCGCCCTGGCCGGCGCCCTCATCTGGGCCGCCTACTGCACCGTCACCGCCCGGATCGCCAACGGCAAGAACGGCGTCACCCTGTTCTTCGGCATGGTGTCGCTGGTGCTGTGGATCAAATACTTCGCGACGGGCGGCGGCGACATGGACTTCACCTACCGCTCCGCCGCCCACCTCGTCATGGCCGCCGGCGCCATGGGCTTCGGCTATGCCGCCTGGAACGTCGGCATCCTGCACGGCAATGTCACCGTCCTCGCCGGCGCCTCCTACTTCATCCCCGTCTTCTCCGCCGCCCTCGCCGCCTTTCTTCTCAACACCCCGCTGTCCCTCGGGTTCTGGCAGGGAGCGGCCATGGTCTGCGGAGGCTCGATTCTCTGCTGGGTGGCGACGCGGCGGAGGGAGAGAAGCGGAGGGTAGGCTGACGGCGCGGCTTCGTTGCGTCGATGCCGCACTGGGCGACCCGCTGCCGCGCATCGCCACGAGGACGGCGCCCGCCCGCGGCCATGCGCTGCTGTGGCCGACGCCGGACACATTCCGTCTCCCCGCATCTTCACGCGAACGCCCCCTTCGACAGCGTCGCACATCCTGCCGGCGTCTGTCTCAGCGCTACTAGTGCTTCGGCAGCATCGTCTGCGCATACTGGATGCCGACGCCAAAGGCGCCGCCGAATCTGCGCGAGATGCCGACGGTCAGGTCGTAGGTTTCCACGCGCGCCCAGTCGCGCTGCAGTTCCAGCAGATACGTCAGCGAGGTAATGGGTTTCGCGCCCGCCTGGAGCATGCGCTGGACGGCACGCTCGTGCGCTTCAGGAGTGCAATCGCCGCAAGCGTCGGTCACGACATAGACTTCGAAGCCTTGTTCCAGCGCCGAGATGACCGGGCCATTGCAGCAGACCGAGGTCCACAGGCCCGCCATGACCAGCCGGTTCCTGCCCACCGCGTTGACGCGCGCGATGAAATGCTCATCTTCCCAGGCGTTTGACGTCGTACGGTCGGTAACTTCCGCGTCGGGAAAGACGTCGGTAATTTCGTCAAACAAAGGACCGGCAAACGTGTCCTTGGAAATCGTGGTGACGATGGTCGGCACTTTGAAGCCCTTGGCCGCGTTCGCCAGGATCGCGGTATTGGCGCGGAGGTTAGTGACATCGATGGACTTGGTGTTGAACGCCATTTCCGCCTGATGGTCGATCAGAATCAGCGCGTGATCGTTCGGGCTCAATAAGCTTTCTGCAGGCTTGGCGGTCGCGTTGATGCGCATCGGAATCTCCTCGGTGGATCAGGCTGCCCGAAAAGCTGGTTTGCCGAGCTGGCCTGCGGTTGTGTGGTGCGGAAAATTGTAGGAGCCGCCCCGCCAGACTTGTGTGCGGCGACGCCAAACCTTCTTTGCAAAAATGCCGATCCGGGCGCCGGCCCGCTGCCACGCTACGAAGAAGCTCCGCCGCGCGGGGCCCTGCCTTCGATGATGTCGCGCTGCGCCTCGATGGCCCGGCCGCAATGCGCCATGAATGCCTTGACGCGCGGCGATCTGCGGATGTCGGGGTGAGTCAGCAGCCAGAGTTCGTCGTAGACCTCCCTCTCCACCGGGCCGACTCGGACCAGACGGGCGTCCAGATCGCCGTGCATGCAGGGAAGCAGGCCGATGCCCAGGCCGTTGCGGATGGCTGCGGCGACGCCGTAGATCGAGTCGCTGCGATAACTGACGTTCTGCGACGGCACGCGCTCGCGGACATAGCGGTGCGCCTTCAGGCCGGACAAGCTTTTGCCGTACGACACCCATGGCCGTTCGTGAAGCGTCTGCGGCAGCAAATCCCGGCCCAGGCGGCCGCCGCGCGGGCCGTATACCGCCCAGGCGACAGTGGCCATCCGGCGGCCGCACAGATTGTCCGGCACCGCCAGCGCGGCGCGCAAGGCGATGTCCGAATCGCCGCGGGCCAGGTTCAGGGCCCGGTTGCCGACGATCACGTCGATCTGGATGCCCGGATGCGCGGCCCGGAAGCTGGCGATGACGGGCGTCAGAAAATCCTGCAGCAGTGCGTCGCTGGTAGTGAGGCGCAGCTCTCCCTTGAGCTCCTGCGATTGTCCCGCGACCCGGCGCAGCACGCTCAAAATGTCTTTTTCCATGCGGCCGCCCAGCGCCAGCAGCTCCGCGCCGGCATTGGTGGGCAGGTAGCCCGTGCGGCGGCGCTCGAAGAGCGCGACGCCGAGCGCGCCCTCCAGCGCCGACAGCCGCCGTGACAGCGTCGAATGATTCAGGTCCAGCGCCAGCGCCGCGCTCATAAGGCCGCCGTGCTCGCCGATTGCCTTGATGATGCGCAGGTCGTCCCAGGACAGTTCCTCGGTGGAGTGCTTCATGGCGTCGTCGGGGAAGAAGGCGGCGGCGCCGCCAGGGAAGTGATTTTGTCGCACCGCCATCGCGCCCGCGCCGGCGGTGGCGCGAAACAGCGCCTGGTTGTCCGGATTCGATGCCACGCCGTCGTTGAACGGCCGAGGCGCCGATGCTGAAATTTCTTGGACCGCCGCCGCCCGGCGTTCCGGGCATACCCACCAGGAGGATCTTCCCATGGCAGAGACTATTGCCGGCATCCGGATTCCGGACAGCGCCATTGCGCGCGCCGCCACCGAGCTGGTGCGCGACACCGAAGACGACGTGCTGTACAACCACAGCCGCCGCGTGTTTCTCTGGGGCGCGCTGACGGGAGAACGCCGCGAGCTCCAGTACGACCCCGAACTGCTCTACCTCGGCGCCATGTTCCACGACATGGGCCTGACCGCGCGCTACGCCAGCCCAGACCTGCGTTTCGAAGTCGACGGCGCCAATGCCGCTCGCGAATTCATGCAAAGCCATGGCGTCTCCGAACGCGACATCGAAGATGTATGGACCGCCATCGCCCTGCATACCACGCCTGGCATTCCGGAACACATGCGGCCGACCATCGCACTCGTGACTGCCGGCGTCGAGATGGACGTGCTCGGCATCGCCTATCACGACTTCACGCCGCAACAGCGCGACCACGTGTGCACGCACCATCCGCGCGAACACAACTTCAAGGAGAACATCATCGATCACTTCGCCGAGGGCATCAGAAAGAAGCCGCAGACCACCTTCGGCAACGTCAAGGCCGACGTGCTGGCGCTCAAGGATCCTGACTACCAGCGGATGGACTTCTGCTCGATCATCCTGAGCTCGCCGTGGGCGAACTGACCGGGTTAGCCACGGGTCCGCGTTCCGGCGACATTTCCGTGACCGACAAGCCATTTTCCGGCGCCGCCGCGCCGCAATCCCTCAAGCACGCGACCAGCGCGCCGGTCGCCGACAATCTCAATACGATGACCGCGGGCGCGCGCGGGCCGGTGCTGCTGCAGGACATCTGGCTCATCGAGAAACTGGCCCATTTCGACCGCGCAGTCATCCCTGAACGCCGCATGCACGCCAGGGGCTGAGGCGCGGCCGGCGCCGAACGCGACATCCGCGGCTTCGCCGTGAAGTTCCACACCGAGGAAGGAAACTGGGACATCGTGGGCAACAACACGCCCGTGTTCTTCTTCCGCGATCCCTTCCGCTTCCCGGACCTGAACCACGTGGTCAAGCGCGACCCGCGCACGGGACTCCGTTCGGCCGACAGCAACTGGGACTTCTGGTCGCTGCTGCCCCAGGCGCCGCACCAGATCACCATCGTGATGTCAGACCGGGGGATTCCCAGAACCTTCCTCCACCTGCATGGCTTCGGAAGCCACACTTTCTCGATGATCAACGCCGCCAACGAACGCATCTGGGTCAAGTTCCATTTCCGCTCCCGGCAGGGCATCGAAAACCTGACCGGCCAGGAAGCCGGCGCAATCATGGCCGGCGACTACGAAAGCCACGGCCGCGACCTGCTGCAGGCCATCGAACGCGGCGACTTCCCGCGCTGTACGCTGCACATCCCGGTGATGACGCAGGAACAGGCGCGCCGCCACCGGCACAACCCGTTCGACCTGACCAAGGTCTGGCCCAAGCGCGAGTATCCGCTCATCGAGGTGGGCGTCATGGAACTGAACCGCTATCCCGACAATTACTTCGCGGAAGTCGAGCAGGCCGCCTTCTCGCCCGCGGACGTGGTGCCGGGCATCGGCTTCTCGCCGGACAAGATGCCGCAGGCGAGGCTTTTCTCATAGGGCGATGCGCAGCGCTATCGCCTGGGCGTGAACTTCAGGAACACGGCGCACGCGATGGGCGGCGCGCGCGAGTAGGTGAAGCGGCGTCACATCGAAAACTGCGCCAAGGCCGACCCGGCCTGTGCCGCCGGCGTCGCGACAGCGCTCGGCCTGTAGCGCCGCCCGTGCACCGCTACGCCATCGCCCCGCTCGCCGCAGAACAGGCCTGCCGATGGAAACTGGCGCGATATTGCGCGGGCGTCACGCCCAGGCGCTCGCTGAAGACCACCCGCATTCTATCCACCGACCCGAAACCGCAACTGAATGCGACCGACTTCAACGGCCGTTCGCTCGCCTCCAGCATCCTGCGCGCGGCGTCGATGCGCGCTCGCAGCACAAACTCGTGAGGCGTGATTCCGGCCTGCTGCATGAAATACCGCGCCAGATTACGAGGGCTCATGCCCGCTTGCGCCGCCAGCGATTGCAGCGTGTGCCGCTGGCCGATGTTCGCCATGACCAGCGCCTGGACGCGCGCCACGGGCGAACCCGGCTCGCAAGACGCCGCCAGATACGGACTGAACTGAGACTGTCCGCCCTGGCGCTGCGCGACCATCACCAGCCGCTTGGCCACGGCCAGCGCGACGCCTTGCCCGTGGCTTTCCCCGATCAGCGCCAGCGCCAGATCGATGCCCGCGGTAATGCCGGCGGACGTAACCAGGCGCCCGTCGCGGACATAAATCGCGTCCGGCTCGACCTCGGCCTGCGGAAACATCCCGGACAGCTTGCGGGCTTCCTGCCAGTGCGTCGTGACGCGCCGCCCATCGAGCAGGCCCGCATGCCCCAGCGCAAAAGCGCCGGTGCAGACCGACCCATAGACGCCCGCCCTCTCCGTCGCCTTGCGCAGCCAGGCCGTCAAGGCCGGATCGGGAGATGCATCGGGCATGGCCGGACCACCCGCGACCAGCAGGATGTCGAACGCGCCAGCGGCCTGCGCGTAATCCAGGTCGGCCACCAGTTGCATGCCATTGGACGCCCGAACCGGCGCGCGGCGCACAGCCACGAGCGCCGTCTCGTAGCGTTCGCCCGCGGACAGATGCGCATTGGCCTCGTGCAGCGCATCCACCGGCCCGGCCACATCCAGCGCTTGCACGCCTTCGTGTATGACGATCGCCACCCTCTGCACTGTCATGGACGGGTTCTCCCGCAACGTCCGCCCGCGCCGTGTTTCATCCTCTTGGGGCCGGCGCGGCGCGGGCTGTGTCTCGTTGATCGGTTTTCCGATATGGGCTTCAGGCGCGGGCGCGGCGACGTCATACGGGCCACATGCCGGCGCACGCCGACATTAATGCCGTCGCCCCCCTGGCGGCTTCCCGCCCAGAACGGAATCCTACAACGGAGCCGCCCGCCTCGGCGACGAATTGTCGTTGCGGCCGGGATCCGCCGCCGCCATTTCCCCGGGGCATCGTTCCCCGCGGCCAACGTCTCCGGAACGTCGAAGCGCTGTTTCTGCGAGACGGCGATGGCCGCGCCCTGCCCGACGCCGAGTACTACACCCGCGTCGACAAAAGCGTCCGCCCGCCTTCGGAGCAGCGGCCTGAGGTAAAACAGCCAATACTCCGCATCCCCGGCGACGGCTTCGCGTCGTCGCGCGGATCGTCTCCACTTTTCGACAGGGCCCTTGCCAATGACCTCCGCACCCGCTGCCCCCGACCTCCCTGCCGAAGTCCGGCATCTCATTGAAGCGTTCGAAGCAGTCCCGGGCATTTCGTCCGTCGAAATAAAAAGGCTGTATCTGCCCGACTTGGCGCTTTCCGATCTGTCGCTTCCCGGAGACTATGCTGACCTGCCCACGGCTGCGCTGCGCCGGTCCGGCGGCGGACGGCCCGACGAAACACTGCTGTCCATTCATTTTGAAATCAGCCGCAACGAAGCCGGCCTCGACGGCCTGGAGTTCCTGGCCTGGTGGACCCGCGACCGGGCCCGCGCCGGCGAAAACGTCCAGCTCAGGGCCATCGCCCTTCCGCCTGTCGCCGGCGGCCGCAAGCAATGGGGAACGACGCTCAGGTTCTCCCTCGATTGGTTCTACGTGGACCCGGCGCAGGACATGGCGCAACTGCTGAAAGCGATGGACGAGGCGGCGGGGAGCATCGGCCTGTTCCTGGATCTGTATGGGGAGGCGTTTCGGTAGCGGGCCGGCGACTGGCGAACGTGTCCGCAGTGGCAAGGCGAACTTCGAGGCGGCGGGATTTGACGTTGAAGCACCGACGCCGACCTCCGTCTGCCGTGCCGGGCGTCAGCACGTCCGGCTTTTCCGTGAACGCAAACCGCCTACCTGGCCCGCCGGCGCCAGGCCCACGCCACCGCCGCGACTGGCGCAAGAATCGTCAGCCAGGACAGCGCGTCCCAGACCCCGTCGCCCAGCAGCGCCGACACCAGGCCCACGCCGGAGGCCACGCCCAGCCAGACAGGAATCCGAAACACTTCGCCCGCCGACTGCAGGTGGTCGGTGCGCACGTGCCGGGCTTCGTGCTTGTTCATTGCGCGGCCTCCTTTGCGCGGCCGGGGCGCGGCGCGTCCGCGCGATCGGGCGCGCCATCGGTTTGCACGCCCGATGCCGCGACCGCCTTCGGCTTGCGCAGCCACAGGTACAGCCCGCTGCCCAGCACGACGATGGCGAAGATGTCCAGCACGGCCCACAGCAGCTTCAGCGGCAGGCCGCCGTAATCGCCGAAATGCAGCGGTTGAGACAGGAACAGCGTTTTCACGTACCAGGGCATGTCGCGCGAGTCGGTCAGCTTGCCGGTGGCGGCATCCACCAGCGCCGGCTTGAGCAAACGCGAGGTGACGGGCGTGCTGCCTTTCAGGAAAAACGTGTAGTGATGCGGACTGGAGAACATCGTGCCCGGATACGCCACCAGGCTGACCGTCATGTCCGGCACCGCGGCGCGCGCGGCGCGAAGGGACGCCTCCAGATGCGCGGGTTGCGTCACGGGCGGCAAGCCCCGGTACGGGGCCGTCATCTCGGCCATCTGGTCCATCTGCCACAGGCTCAGCACGATGCGGTTCAGGGTATTGATGCTGCCCGTCACGCCGACCACCAGCAGCCACACGACGGTAACGATGCCCAGCAGGTTGTGCCAGTCCAGCCATTTGACGCGCGCGCTGCGCCGGGTGCGCAGCGCGCCGAACTTCAGGCGGCGCATGAACGGGTAGTACAGCACCACGCCCGACACGATGGCCGCCACCATCAGCAAGCCCATCGCACCCAGGAACAGCATGCCGGGCAGCCCGGCGAACATGTCCGTGTGCAGCTTGAGCATGACGTACATGAAGCCTTCATTGGTGGCGGGCTCGTCGAGCACTTTGGCGGTACGTGAGTCCACGATGACGGCGTGGTTCTCTTCGGGCGGCGCGTCGATGGCGCTGGCCATCGACACGTACGTGATGTCAGGATGCTCGTCCTGCTCCCAGAACATGTAGCGGATGACCTCGCCCGGGCGGCGCTCCAGCGCGGCTTGCGCAATCCGGTCCAGGCTGGCGTTGGGCGTGCCCGCCGGCATGGGCGGCGCCTCGACCACGCCCGAAAGGTGCTCGATTTCCTCATGAAAAATCAGCGGCAGCCCGGTCAGGCACAGCAGCAGCATGAATACCGTGCAGACCAGGCTGCTCCACTTGTGTATCCATGACCAGGTGCGCGTCGACATTCAGGCCGCCTCAGAACGCGATACCGGTCGATAGCGTAACCGTGCGCGGCGATCCCACGAACAGATAGCCGGCGGTCGCCGTGCCCCAGTAGTCTTTGTCGAACAGGTTTTCCACATTCAGGCGGAAGGTCACGGGTTTGCCGCTTATCTTCGTTTCGTAGCGCGCGCCGGCATCGACGCGAGTCCAGCTCGGCACCGACAGCGAGTTGGCCGCATCGGCGTAGGTGCTGGCGGTATGGATGACGCGGCCGGTCAGCGTCAGGCCCGGTACGAAGGGAGTGTCCCATTCGGCGCCGAGATTGAATTGCCAGTCGGGCACGCCGATGGCCTTGTTGCCTTTCAGGTCGGACGACACGGCCTTGGTGATGGAGCCGTCGATGTAGCTGACGCCGCCCAGCAGGCGCAGGCCGCGCGCCACTTCGCCGGCAAAGGTGGCCTCGACGCCCCGGTTGCGCTGTTCGCCGAACACGCCAAACGTGTTGCCGGAAATGCCCGAGCTGGGACGGGTCAGCTCGAACAGGGCGATCGTGGCCAGCATCTTGTCGTCCAGGTTGTACTTGGCGCCGATCTCCTTCTGCTTGGATTTGAACGGCGACAGGGTTTCTCCCGGATTGGTGATCGCGGCGCTGGTGGGCGCGGTGTCGCCCTGGGACAGCCCTTCGACGTAGCTGGCATACAGCGAGAGATCGGGCCGCACTTTGAGCACCGCGCCGGCGAACGGCGTGGTGGCGCGCTTGTCGTAGCGGGGGCCGCCGGGTTCGCCGGTCATGAAGTTGTAGCTCTGCCCTTCGACCTGCTGCCGGCGCACGCCCAGCGACAACTGCAATCGGTCTTCCATGAAGGACAGCGTGTCCGCCAGCGCATAGCTCGTGAGCTTGGTGCGCTGATAGCGGCGCAGCGGGTTGTCGATGCCGGAGGTGGAGGGCGTGTCGAAGACATCGCCCGAGTAGATGTTGGAGCTGCCGCCAGGATAGCCCGTGTAGAAGCCCAGCCGGGCGTCCTGGTCCAGCTTGGTGTAGCCGAACGCCACACGGTGGCCCACCGGACCGGTGGAAAAATTGCCGCGCAGCCCGGCTTCGGTGGACCTGCTGTCCACGGTCATGCGCTGCCAGCCGCCAAAATAGGAATAGTCGCCCTGCGCATTCAGCAGGACGGGGTTGGCGGCGATGGAAGCCCAATTCAGTTTGCGCTGGCCATAGCCGGCGTAGGCGGTAAGCTTGTCCGTCAGGTCATACTCGACCTTGAACACGCCCGATCCGTTGCGGCCATCGCTCCAGCCCAGTCCGGGATACGGGTTCTTGTTGCTCGGCGCCTCGGGAATCGAAGCCAGGCCCGGGCCAAGCTGGAACTGGCGCACGACATTGTCGATGCGTTCCTTCTGCCACAGCAGGTCCAGCGAAGCGCGCAGCGCCTGGCCGCGGTAGTCCAGCGCCAGGGACGCCAGACGCTCGCGCGTGGACTGGTCCTTGATCGGCGTATCGCCGTCGCGGGTCATGGCGTTGACCCGGATGCCGAAGGCATTGTCCGGCCCGAATCGGCGGCCGATATCGGCATGCACGCCGAATACCGAATCCGATCCGACGCTGCCCGTCACGCGCGTGATCGGATCATCCGTGGCGCGCTTGGGCACCAGGTTGACGACACCGCCCACGCTGCCGCCCGGCGTCATGCCGAACAGCGCCGCGGACGGGCCCTTGATGATCTCCACCCGCTCCAGCGTCTCCACCGGCGCGCGCCAGTATGGGGCCAGGCCGAACATGCCGTTGAACGCGAAGTCCCCCGTCGGCACGGTGAAGCCGCGGATGGTGAGGTCTTCGTTGATATTGGAACGCGCGCTGCCCATGCGCACCGACGAATCCGACGCGGCCACGTCGGCGACCGACCGCGCCTGCTCGTTCTCCATGGTTTGCGCGGTATAGCTGGTCACACTGAAGGGCGTGTCCATGACGGACGTGTTGCCCAGGATGCCCATCCGGGCGCCGCCGCCGATCTGCCCGCCCGCGATGGGCGCGGGCGCTTCGTCCATGGCCGCCTGGGCGCCGGAAACGGTAATGACGGGCAGCACCTTCGGCGCGGCAGCATCCGGGCCGGCCGTCTGGGCCGTTACCGTGGCGGCGTACAGCGCCGCGCCGCCCGCCAGCGCCCGTTTCATGGCCGCGGTTACGCGCCGCTGCGCGCGTTTGCGATGCACCATTGCTTTTTCCACCCCTGGCCCCGAATGTTATTTCATGAAACGCGCATGATAATCATTCCTGTTTCATATGACTATCCGGCGTTTCCAGGCTGTTGCAAGGCAGTCACGGTTCGCGGAACGCGGGGCCGCGCGCGACAGGCCCTGCCGGTCCTTCGATGACCGCCGCAAACAAAGGCCGGCGGGCCGGAAACCCGCGAGGCCGCCAATCCCTGGCCGGCCAGAGCGGCATCGGAGAAAAAACGGGACGGGGCGTATGGCCCCAAAAAAGGGACGGGTATAACCTACGCCGCGATGGCCTGGGCCAGTTTCTGGATGGACAACGGCGCGCAGCCCTCGGCATCGTTGCTGACCGTCACGTAGGCCGGCTGGCCCGCGCCCGTGATGCCTCGGATCGTGCGCGCCAGCACCGCGCGAGTAGGGAGATCCTCGCTGAGAATGGCATTGAACGGATCGTGCTTCTTCTGCGCGTCGGCGTAACCATACGCGCCGAAAACGCGGTTCAGGTTCCACCGGCAGACCAGCGGCCCCGGCCACAGGGCGCGCAGCATCGGCAACTGCGCTTCGATCGGCGGCATCTTGCCATGCAGGCCCAGGCAGAAAGTGGCTCCATGCGCCTTGAGCGTCTCGACCAGTGCCCGGCCCAATAGTTCAGGGTCGCGCACTTCCACCGCGACGATCACCGCGTCATGCCCGGACAAAGCCTGCCGGACAGCCGCCAGCATGCCGCCCAGCTTCTCCAGCAGCGAGGCGGGACGGCTCAGCCAGCCCCAAGGCAGGGGACTCAGCTGAAACACCAGGACGCCGAGCTTGGCGCCCAGACCTTCGAGGACCGGCCGCACGAAATCTGCGACGGCCCGCGACGGGTCGAGAAACCCCGGATTGCGTTCGCGCGCCTTGCCTGTCTCGCCGCGCACCTGGGCGTCGGTAATGCTGGCGGGACATTTGACGACGAAACGGAAGCCGTCATCGACCTGCCCCGCATAATCGGCATACTGGCTTGCCGTCAAGGGACGCCAGAAAGAGCGGTCCACGCAAACCGTGCGCAGCAGCGGGTGCCGGTGGTAGGCGACCAGCCCGTGCCTGGACAGCGTGCTCGAATCGTATTCGCCATCCCAGACCAGCCCTTCCCAGCCCGGATACGACCAGGTAGAGACGCCAAAACGCAGCTGCGCCGGAAGCTGCCGCGCGAGCGCGCGCCAGCCCTCCGCCGCGGGGGCGGGCAGCACCTTGGCCGTGCCTCGCGGGGCAGGGGCATCCGGATTCGCACGGGACGCCGCGCGGTTCGAGGCGCGGGCCGGCGGCAGGGGAAGCGCATCTCCAAAAAGATCGTCTTGCATGCGGGTCATACTGGCGCTGAGGTAGGCTAAAGGGTACTTCAATGCCGGCCGTGGCGTCCGGAACGGGCCCCGAGATCGGGGCCGCGCGCAGGACACTGACGCAGGCCCCGCATTGCGAGTAAGGTACGAGCAGAGGCCTCGATTGCCCGGCACTTCGGCCTGTGCCGCCAGCGGGAACCAGACATCATGAAGATCCTTCGTTCAGCCTTGCGCCCTGCCCTCGTCGCCGCCGCGTGCGCTTCGATTGCCGCCTGCGCGGACAATCCGCCCCGGCAAACCGATATGGACTACCGGAGCCGCCCCCCTTCTCCCACGGTACGGGACACCAACAGCAGGCCAGGCTCGCCGGGCCAGCGCTTGACCATACAGTCCGGCGAAGGAGAAAGGTTGAATCTCCCCTGGTTCATCCAGGACACGCAGGACTGGATCAACAGCAACTGATGAAGTCCAGCTGACGACGCGCTCCTGTCGAATCCGTTCCCGCCCTCAGCGCCCGGCTCGCCGTCATCGGCAATGAAAACGCCTCCCGGCGTAGACTTCATCGAGAGGAATACGAAACTGCCCACAAATCGACCGCCATTTTCTGCAACACGACGCCCCCTGATTCGAGTGAATATTCCGGGGATGGCAAGCAGGCCATCGGCGGTTGGAGCGGGCGCATGGAAAGACGGCAGGCAAAGCGGCGGATCGGGGTGGGAAAAAAGACATATGGCCAGGCCGACGTGCTTGCGGCGGCAAGAGCGCGCATCCGCCTGGTGTTCTCGCATTTCGAGCGCGTCTGTGTCGCCTTCTCCGGCGGCAAAGACAGTTCCGTCACCCTGCACCTGGCGCTCGAGGCCGCCAGGGAACTCGGGCGCGGCCCGGTGGACGTGCTGTTCATCGATCTGGAGGGCCAATACCAGGCCACGATCGCCCACGTGGAAAACATGTTCGCCTCCGAAGACGTGCGGCCCTGGTGGATCTGCCTGCCGATCAACCTGCGCAACGCGTCCAGCATGCGCGAGCCCTACTGGTGCGCTTGGGAACCCGGACGCGAGGCCGATTGGGTCCGGCCCATGCCCACGCACCCCGCCGTGATCTCCGACCCGGCCCGCCTGCCCTTCTACCGCTATCGCATGGAGTTCGAGGAGTTCGTGCCGGCCTTCAACGAATGGCTGGCGCGCGACGTGCCCACCGCGGTGCTGGTGGGCATCCGCTCCGACGAATCGCTGAACCGCTACCGGGCGGTCAAGCTGGGCGCCAAGACCAAGAAGCGTGCCTGGACGCCTCCTGGCGGCGAGGGGCCGGTGGCATGGAGCACCCAGGACCAGCCCGCCAGCCGCGCGATCACCTTTTTTCCCATCTACGACTGGAAATTCCCCGACATCTGGCGCTACATCGCGGACCACGGTCATCCTTACAACCGCATCTACGACCAGATGCACCGCGCGGGCGTGCCCTTTTCCCAGATGCGCATCTGCCAGCCCTACGGCGACGACCAGCGCAAGGGGCTGGACCTCTTCCACCGTCTGGAACCGGAAACGTGGTTCCGCGTCGTGCGGCGCGTCTCGGGCGCGAACTACGGCGCGCGCTACTGCCGCCAGCAGTTCCTCGGCTATCGCGGCGGGCTGGGATTGCCGCCCACGTTCACGAGCTGGAAACAGTATTGCCAGTTCCTCTTGCTCAGCATGCCGCCCGTACTGAGGCAGGTCTATCAGCGGCGCATCGACCGCTTCATCCAGTGGTGGGCCGCGCACAACTACCCCGTGGACTGCTGGCCGGACGCCGGCATTCCCGCGCTGGAAAACCGCAAGGCACAGCCGTCCTGGCGGCGCGTGGGAATGTCTCTCATCAAGTCGGACATGGCCCGCTCGCTGTCTTTCGGCTATGCGCGCCAGGACGTCGAACCGCTGTTGGCCACCAGGCCCGGAACGCCTCGATGACGCCGCCCGGACGCACCGCTTACCCTCCCGCCCGGCACGGCCGGGCGTCCTAGGACAGAAACACATGCAGAGCAAAACGAACCAGGCCGTGCTCGATCTGGCGAGCCGGGCCGAAACCATCTTCCGTGAACTGCCCGACCTGCCGTTGGCCGCGCGCGTCGAAGCCATCAACCTGTTGCGCCGGCTGCTGCACCAGTACAGCCCGTTCTCCGGCGAGCCGGTGGATTGCGTGCAGTGGGTGCCCGGCGACGAGGTCGTGGGCAACGACTACAACCCCAACACCGTCGCGCCCCCTGAAATGCGGCTGCTGGAACGTTCCATCGGCGCCGACGGCTTCACCCAGCCCATCGTCGCCCACCTCGATGAAGACGATCGCAGCATCGTGGTGGACGGCTTCCACCGCCAGCGCGTAGGGAAAAAAACCGGCCCCATCAAGGCCCGCCTGCACGGCTACCTGCCCCTTGCGTACGTCCGGAGCGACCGCGGCGACATCGCCAGCCGCATCGCCGCCACCATCCGCCACAACCGCGCGCGCGGCGTGCACGGTGTTGCGCCCATGACCGACGTGGTGGTGAACTTGCTGCGCTCCGGATGGACGGACGGCGAGGTGGCGCGGGAACTCGGCATGGACGACGACGAAGTCCTGAGGTTCAAGCAGGTTTCGGGCCTGCCCGAACTCTTCCGCGATCACGAATACTCGCCATCCTGGTCCTGAGCGCTCCCGCGCCCGCGCTCAGAAGCGGTGCCGCAGGCCGACGGCCGCGGCAGTGCTGCGCAGATCGTCCTGGAACGCGAAGTTGTCGGCGTAGGACGCGTAGGCGTACAGGTTGGTGCGCTTGCTCAGGTCGTAGGTGTAGCCCAGGCTGTAGACGCTGAACGTCCGGTCGTCGCCCGTCAGCCGGCTATTGCCGGGATCGACGTGCTGCCACGACGCCATGATGGTGTTGGCGCCCAGGGGCAAGGTCAGGCCCAGCAGGTATGAGTTCGCGCGGAAGCCGTCGGCCTGCTTGAAACTGCCCAGCGGCTCGCCCTGGCCGGGCGGCAGGGAGTCGAGATCAGCGCCGGAGAACCAGCCATTGCGCGTCTGCCCGAACACGGCCGACAGCTTGAGCACTTCGAGATCATAGGCGCCGCCCACGATGTACTGCTGGATGGGAACCGGCGAGCCGCCGTCGAACGGGTTGCCGCGGCTGGGGTTCATGCGATCGTACGACGCGGCCAGGGTCAGCGGGCCGTCCAGGTATTGCGCGCCGGCGGTGATCACGCGGTTGTTGTCGCTGGTGCGGAAACCGCCGCCTCGGTTGTCATCGGCGTTGAACGAATAGCCGATGCCGGACCTCAGCCCACCGAACGACGGCGTCTGGTACAGGACCAGGTTGTCCAGACGCATCGCCTTGGCCGAGCCGAAGGCCGTGCCCATGCTGGCCGTCTTGTAGCTCTCGCCGAACGGATCGATGCTGAGGAAGTGCTTGGAGGCCAGGTTGGTTTGCCGGCCGAACTCCAGCCGCCCCCAATCGCCGCTTTGCAGGCCGACGGTGGCCTGGCGTCCGAACAGCCGGCTGTGGTGCGACGGCTTGCCGTTGCTGGACGAGAAACCGCCTTCCAGGTTGAACGTGGCCCTCAGGCCATCGCCCAGGTCTTCCGAGCCCAGCAAGCCGAAACGCGAGGCGCCGCTCACGCCGTCCACGGCGCCGACGCGGCTTTCCTTGAAGCCGTCACGGCCTTTCACCTGGTTATAGCCCAGGCCGGCATCCACCGACCCATACAGCGTCAACGACGCCTCCGCGCAGGCCGCGCCCGTGAATCCCCCGGACAGTGCAACGGCCAACAATATCTTTCTCATTGTCGATTTCCCAAAGCGGTGTAACACGAACGGGCATGCGCAACCCGTTTGTGCGATAGGCGAGAGCCAACGCGCATGTGGGGGTGAAGCTATCACCGCTGGAAAATCCACATAATGACCTCCAGTCTGGTTTCTTGGGCGTAATGGCGTTGCCGCGTCTCTTATCCGGCTTTGGGGCGGAAACAGTGCCGTTGGCGTTGGAAAAGCAAATACTCCGGTGTTCGGGTGGCAGCGGCTGCGCGAACGGGAAGCTGAAAACGCCAAGCTCAAGCGCATATCTGCCGACTTGGCGCGGGAGAATACAGCGGTCACCGACATCTTGAATCGAAAATCCTGACGCTGTCGGCCAGGCGCGAAGTGGTGGAAAGCTGGCGCAAGCCACGCTCTCAATCACGCGCGCGTGCCAGATCGCCGGCCTGTCGCGGGCGGCGTACTCCAAGAGGCCAACGCCGGCATTCGAACGGGATGCCCAGGGTCATCCATGCCCTCCATGCCGTTGCCATCCCGCATGGGCCCTGGGGATTCTGGAAGGGTTCTGCCCGGCTGCGGCTCGACGGTCACGGCAGGAATAAAGAGCGCGCTCATCGGGTGCACTGCGACATGCGTCTGAACTTGCCCCGGCGCAGCAAAAAGGGGCTGCCCGACCGGCCGCGACAGCCATTCGGTCCGGCCACAGAGCCCAATCGATGTTGGGCGCTCGACTTCATGTTTCAGACGCCAAACGTGATCGACGAAACGAACCGGGAATGCTTGGCCATCGGGCTAGGCATGTCCATTCCGTCGGCACGCCTGATTCGGATCTTGAGCTTCAGGGATAGACCACCGTGCCATCAGGCCGGACAACCGCCCCCGGCGTCAGGCTCGCAGGATCAATGTGGCCAGGCCCCATGATGTGGAAAACCGCCATGCCCCCGGCCAGGAGATAGTCGGCCACGATGCGCCGGTGGCAGCGCCACCATACCGCCTCGGAACACATCAGCACGATGCGCTGCCGGCTGCCGAGGTCGATAAGATGATCCAGGCCGGCGCGAAACGGGGCCGACATCGCGTAATCCGCATAGTTGTGGAAGCTGTCGTTTTCCCAGAATCGATTGACAGCGCGGGAAACCGTTTTGGATTTTCCCCGCAGCCCGCCCAGCGCCCCCATGTGCTCGTACCCCACCTGCAGGGGAGCCAGCGCGACCGGCAGGACATCCTGATTGAACTGAGGGTTCGCACGCGAACGCGGCACCGTGCGGATATCGGCCACCAGCTCGATGCCGGCCTCTTGCAGCAATCCGGCGAATGCTTCCAGACTGCGGTTCGAATGGCCGATGGTGAAAAACGGCGGCGTCATGTCCGGCCCTTGCCGCGCACGCGCTCTAGCGCCTCGCCCCGGTGGGCGGCAATGTGGCCGGTCTTGTCGCTCTTGATCTCATACTGGGGATGTTCCGGCGATGCGCGATGCACGTGCCCCTTGTAGTCGAAATCCCGGGTATGAATGGCAATGATGGTGCCCGACACCCTGCCTGCCTCGGAATTCCAGGCGACGTAGTCACCGATCCTGAATCTCGTGGCCATTCGGTGCGCTCCTTGTCAGCCAGCAACAGCGTCGATCCATTGTGATCGAATTCTTGGGCCGATGCCAGGACACCGCAATGATAGCGCTCGGCAATCTTGCGCGCCCGGTCATGAACTTCTTCGGTCAGCAGCACGACCTTGCAACACTGCGAACCAGCTCCAGCACCTGCCCGATTTCGTCCCGGCCCATCTGAAAGTTGCGAACGCACACCTGAATGACTTCGTTAAGCACCTGGACGCTGATCACGGGCTGTTCCTGAAGCCAGGCTTCGGCCCGGTCCGCCTTGCTGCTTCCGGTCGGAACGGGTAGTTCACCCTCGCACACGCGACGCCTTGGCCTTTTTGCCTGCTCAGTTCAATGAGCTGGAGTTGATGCCCAAGGAACGCGAGCTGATCGAGATCTGCAAACAGGAGAAGGACGCTGGGCGCAAGACACTGGTCTATTCGGTCTACACTGGCACACGCGATACCACTTCGCGCCTGAAGGGTTTGCTCGAACAAGAAGGCTTCAAGGTAGCGGTGTTGCGCGCAAGCGTGGACGCCTCCCGCCGCGAAGACTGGATTGATGCCTTTGGCCAATAAGGCGCGCGCGTCGTTTCGGCGCACACGCGCTTCCTGCAACGCGACTTCTGGGTACGTCCCCAGCGACATCCGCTTCTGCTTAGTGGCCCAGCAATAGCGAAAGTGCCACGTTTTGCCACCCGTTGGGGGCACCGCCAAGCTGAGTCCGTCCGTATCGGCGACGGTATAAGCCTTGCCCGTGGCTTTCGCCTGTCGGACGGCCAAATCGGAAAGCGCCATGTCTAGCTCCTGACGTCATGTCAGAACTAGATGCTCGTCCGGTCTGTCTCGCGCCCCCAGCAACAATCCGGAACTCGGCCTGTCCGTATTCTGTGGACTAGATTGTGGACTAGAAACGGTCGGCTGCAGGCGGATTTCGGCGGATCGTCCTGGAATGTCGCAGCGAGGAAACTTCCCTCAAATCAGCGACTTACATTCCTTCATGGACGGCTGCGGATCTCCGCGGATTGCATGGATGGAGCGGGTGATGGGAATCGAACCCACGCTTGAGGCTTGGGAAGCCGCCGTTCTACCATTGAACTACACCCGCATCGGTGTCGTACCGGGACCGAGGTCCCGGCAGAGCGACGAATTATAGCGCGCCTTCACGGCGCGCTGGGCGGCCGGCGACGGCAACGCGCTTGAACCCGGGGACATTCCCGGGCGCGCGCCAGCCGGCGCGCCGTCAATTCGCCGTCAATTCGCGGTGATGTTCGCCGCTTTGACGACTTTGCCCCAGCGTTCGTATTCCGCCTTGGTGTAGTCGCCGAGTTCCTTGGGGCCCATGTAGATGGCTTCGGCGCCCTGTTCGGCGGCTTTCTTGCGGAATTCTTCGGTAGCCATGATTTTCTGGATTTCGCCGGCGATTTTGTTGACGACGGCGGGCGGGGTGTCTTTGGGCGCGTACATGGCGAACCAGGACGAGACGACGAGGTCGGGGTAGCCGGCCTCGGCGGCGGTGGGCACGTTGGGCAGGGAGTCCAGGCGGGCCTTGCCGGTGACGGCGAGGGCGCGGAGCTTGCCGGCGGCGATCTGGCCGAGCAGCGGCGGCGGGGTGGTGACGGTCATGTCGACCGCGCCGCCGAGCAGGTCGTTGAGGGCCGGGCCGGTGCCTTTGTAGGGGATGTGGGTGATCTGGGTGCCGGCCATCTGGTTCAGGAGCTCGGTGGCGACCTGTTGCAGCGAGCCGTTGCCGGAGGAGGCGTAGTTGAGCTTGTTGGGGTTGGCCTTGGCGTAGTCGACGAGTTCCTTGAGGGACTTGATGGGCAGGTCGGGCCGGACGACGACAACCTGGGGCGCCGAGAGCACGTTGGCGACGGGCGCGAAGTCTTTGATGGGATCCCAGCCGCCGGTCGGGGTGACGTGGGGGGTGATGACCTGGAAGCCGGAATATTGCAGCAGCAGGGTGTAGCCGTCGGGCTTGGCGCGGGCGACGGCCTGGGCGGCGATGCCGCCGGAGGCGCCGGGCTTGTTCTCGACGACGACGCTCTGGCCGAGCGCGGCGCCCAGGGGCTGGGCAATGAGGCGGGCGGCGATGTCGGTGGTGCCGCCGGGCGCGGCGGAGACGATGAGCGAGATGGGGCGGTCGGGGAAGTTCTGCTGGGCGTGGGCGGCGCCGGCGGCGGCCAAGGCGATGACGGCGGCGCAGGCGCGCAGGGCAAAGCGGGGTAGTGCCATGGTTGTCTCCTGGTTTTGTTGTGGTGGAGCGGTTTCGGGGTTGAAAGCGGTCAGGCGGCGTCGGGGAAGCGCTCGGCGAGCCAGGCCGGGGGCTGATGCAGGGCCAGCCGCTGGCCGGCCTGGAGCAGCGCGTTGGGCAGGCTGCGCTGCACGAGCTCGGGCAGGCCGCGCACGATCTGCATGAGGGGTTCGAGGGCGACGCCGGTCTGTACGCCCATGCAGGCGAACATGTGCACGAGCTCTTCGGTGTTGACGTTGCCGCTGGCGCCGGGCGCGTAGGGACAGCCGCCGAGGCCGCCGGCGGCGGCGTCGAAGCGGGTGATGCCCGTCTGCCAGGCGGCGATGGCGTTGGCGAGCGCCATGCCGCGGGTGTTGTGCAGGTGGACGGTGAGCGCGGCGCCTGGCAGGCGGCGGGCGGCCTGTTCGCACAGGTCGGCGACCTGGGTGGGGTAGGCCATGCCGGTGGTGTCGCACAGGGTGATGCCCTGCGCGCCGGCCTGGACGAGGCGGTCGGCAAGGTCGAGCACGGTGGCGGCGGGCACGTCGCCGTCGAAAGGGCAGCCGAAGGCGGTGGACAGCGAGACGTTGCAAGGCGCGCCGGCGCGCCGGGCGGCGGCGAGCACCTGGGACAGTTCCGCGAAGGACTGTTCGCGCGTCATGCGCAGGTTGGCGCGGTTATGGGTTTCGCTGCAGGACATGACGAGATTCATTTCGTCGGTGCCGGCTTCGAGGGCGCGCTCCAGGCCCCGCACGTTGGGGACGAGGGCGGTGTAGATGACGCCTTCGCGCCGCCGGATGCCGCGCATGACGTCGACCGCGTCGGCGAGCGCGGGAATGGCCTTGGGCGAGGTGAAGCTGGTGACCTCGATGCGGGCGAAACCGCAGGCCGAGAGCGCGTCGACGAAGGCGATCTTGTCTTCGGTGGCGACGAGGGCCTTTTCTATCTGCAGGCCGTCGCGGGGGCCGACTTCGTTGATTTCGATGCGGGCGGGCCCGGTGTTCATGCAATGACTCCCTTGGCGCGCAGGGCGCTGCGCTGTTCGGCGGTGAGGCCCGCGGATTCGAGGACGGCGTCGGTGTGCTCGCCCAGCGTCGGGGCGCGGTCGTGGACGGCGCCGGGATTCTCGGAAAGCAGGGGGAAGACGGCGGGCATTTCGACGTTGAGACCGCTGGCCGATTCGACCTGGGTGATGGCGTTGCGGGCGCGGTAGTGGGGATCGCGGGCGATGTCGGCCACGTTGTAGATGCGGCCGGCGGGCACGTGGGCTTCGAGCATGGCGGCCAGCACTTCGTCGATGCTGCGCTGGCGGGTCCAGTCGCCGATGGCGGCGTCGATTTCGGCGACGCGGCGCGCGCGGCCGTCGTTGTGGGCGAGGTCGGGGTCCTGCCCAAGGTCGTCGCGGCCGATGCGGGCCATGAGCCGGGTGTAGATGGCGTCGCCGTTGCCCGCGATGAGCACGTAGCCGTCGCGGCAGGGGTAGGCGTTGGAGGGCGCGATGCCGGGCAGCGAGGCGCCGGCGGGTTCGCGCACGGCGCCGAAGACGGAGTATTCGGGCAGCAGGCTTTCGCTGAGGTTGAAGAGGCTTTCGTAGAGGGCGGCGTCGATGACCTGGCCCTGCCCGCCGCGCGCGTCGCGCTGGTAGAGGGCGAGCAGCACGCCGAGAGCGCCGTGCAGGCCGGCGATGGTGTCGCCCCAGCGAGAGGCCGGCGCGCACGGGCGCGCGGCCGGGTTCGCCGTTCAGGTAGCGCAGGCCGGCCATGGCTTCGCCGATGGCGGCAAAGCCCGGTTCGCGCGCCTTGGGGCCGGTCTGGCCGTAGCCCGAGATGCGCAGCATGATGAGGCGCGGGTTGAGTTCGTGCAGGGCTTCCCATGAGAGGCCCCATTTTTCCAGGGTGCCGGGGCGGAAGTTCTCGATGAGCACGTCGGCCTCGCGGGCCAGCAGGCGCACGATGTCCTGCCCTTCGGGCTGGCGCAGGTCCACGCAGACGGACTGCTTGTTGCGCGACTGGGCTTCCCACCAGACGGACGTGCCTTCGTGCAGCAACCGCCATTTGCGCAGCGGATCGCCCTGCCCGGGCGGCTCGATCTTGATGACCTGCGCGCCGAAGTCCGCCAGCGTCTTGGCGGCGAACGGCCCCGCGATGAGTTGTCCGAGTTCCAGCACCCGTATGCCGGCGAGAATCTGCCCTGCCATGCGGCCTCCGGTGTCCATTCCTGATTGAAAGGCGCCCAGTGTGCGCGCAAAGGGCCGACCGGCGGAATGGACAATCGGGAAAAGGGGCGTTCCCGGATCGAGAAAGCCCCGCCGGGGCTGCCTTCCCGGGGGCTGTCTTCCCTACTCCTGGACCTGGCCGCGCAGGTGGGCCAGCAGCAGGCGGGCGGCCACGGTGAGGGATTCTTCGGCGCCGCGCACGCCCAGGAGCAGCCGGCGGCGGGCCCAGTCGTCGGCGAGGGGAATGAGCCGGATGGGCATGGAGCGCGCGTGCGGCTCGGCGGCGATGCGGGGCAGCACGCCGACCCCGCCCGTGGCGGCCACCATGCGGCAGATGGCGTCGAAACTGCGCACCTGGATGCGCAGCTTCATGGCGCGGCCCAGGTTGGCGCTTTCTTCGGAAAGCCGGGTGGCGAGGGAGGTGGCGGGCGGCAGGCCGACGTAGTCGTAGGCCAGGGTGTCGGCGAAGGCGATCTGCGGCTGGCCGGCCAGGGGATGCCGCTGGGGCGCGATGAGCACGAGCTCGTCGAGCCGGTAGGGATAGGTGAGCAGGCCGGGCGCGGGGGTGCGGTCGGCGAAGACGCCGATGTCGGCGCGGTTTTCGTGCAGGGCGGTGACGATGTCGCTGCTGTTCTGCTCTTCCAGGTCGATGCGCACGGCCGGATGGGCCTCCATGAAGGCGGCCAGGTCTTCGGGCAGGAACTGGGTAAGCGAGGAGGTGTTGGCGGCAATGCGCACCTGGCCGCGCACGCCCTGGGCGAAGTCGGAGAGCGCGCCGGCCATCTGGTCCACTTCCTGCAGCACGCGCAGCGCGTGGACGAGACAGGCCTGGCCGGCGTCGGTAAGCTCCACGCCGGCGGCATTGCGGTACAGCAGGGGCGTGCCCAGGGCCGCCTCCAGGTCGGAGATGCGCTTGCTGGCCGCGCCCACGGCAAGGTGCGAGTGGCGGGCGCCGGCAGAGATGCTGCCCTGGCGCGCCACCGAGACGAAAAGCGAGAGCGTGACGAGGTCGATACGGGCAATGTTCATGGAAAAGACGCCGTGGCGGGCCGGGCAGGCGCGGCCCGCCGGGATGAACGCGCCCGTGTCCCGGACGCTGGCATGCCGGACATTAATGTCCCTATTTTAGGGCGTCTGGACGACGCGCCCGCCCCGGCGGTGCCACTACAATCCCGCCTATGAATACGCATACCCCGGCGGGCACGCCCGCGAATCCCCCCGAGCATAACCCTGCCGCGCCCGCGCCGGGCGCGGTGTCGCCGTCGACCCAGGCCGCGCTGGAAAGCGCCGCGCGCGCACCCAACAGCCCGGGCGCCACCCATATCCGCAGCTTCGTGCACCGCCGGGGCCATATCACCCAGGGCCAGCGCGAGGCGCTGGAGCGGCTGCTGGGCAAGTGGTCCATTCCTTACGCGCCGCGCCGGCTCGATCCTGCCGCCGCCTTTGGCCGCGAGGCGCCCACCATCCTGGAAATCGGCTTCGGCATGGGCGAAACCACCGAGAAAATCGCCCTCGCCCGTCCGGACGACAATTTCCTGGGCGTGGAGGTGTTCAATGCCGGCGTGGGCTCGCTGCTGCGCCGCATCGAAGACTCGCAGATCCAGAACCTGCGCATCATCCAGCACGACGCGGTGGAAGTGGTGCGCGACATGATCGCCCCCGACTCCCTGGCGGGCGTGCACATCTATTTTCCGGACCCTTGGCCCAAGAAGCGCCATCACAAGCGCCGCCTCATCCAGCCGCCCTTCGTGTCGCTGCTGGCCAGCCGCATCGCGCCGGGCGGCTATCTGCACTGCGCCACCGACTGGGAAGACTACGCGGTGCAGATGCGGGAAGTGCTAAGCGCCGAGCCGCTGCTGCGCAACACGGCCGAGGGCTATGCGCCCCGCCCCGATTACCGCCCCCTGACCAAATTCGAGACGCGCGGCCTGCGCCTGGGCCACGGCGTCTGGGATCTCATTTTCAAGCGAGTCGCCTGATGCTCTATCCGCCGATCGACCCTTACCGCCACGGCCTGCTGGACACCGGAGACGGGCACCAGATCTATTGGGAGCTCTGCGGCAACCCCGAGGGCAAGCCGGCGGTGTTCCTGCATGGCGGGCCGGGCAGCGGATGTTCGCCGGTGCACCGGCAGCTTTTCGATCCGCGCCGCTACAAGGTGCTGCTGTTCGACCAGCGCGGCTGCGGCCGTTCGCAGCCGCACGCCAGCCTGGAGAACAACACCACCTGGCACCTGGTGGCCGACATGGAGCGGCTGCGCGAGGAAATCATGGGCGCGGAGCAGTGGCTGGTGTTCGGCGGCTCCTGGGGCTCGACCCTGGCGCTGGCCTATGCGCAGACCCATCCCGACCGCGCCAGCGAGCTGGTGCTGCGCGGCATTTTCGGGCTGCGGCGCGCGGAGATCCAATGGTTCTACCAGGAAGGCGCGTCGTGGCTGTTTCCCGACCAGTGGGAGCACTACCTGGCGCCGATTCCCGAAGAAGAGCGCGGCGACCTGGTCATGGCCTACCACCGCCGGCTCACGGGTGGCGATCCGGCCGAGCAGCTGCGCGCGGCCAAGGCCTGGAGCCGCTGGGAAGACAGCACCATCACCCTGCTGCCCAGCCCGCGCCACCAGCAGAGCCATGCGGCCGACCGGGCCGCGCTGGCTTTCGCGCGCATCGAGAACCACTATTTCGTAAACGGCGGCTTCATGGAAGAAGGCCAGCTCATCCGCGACGCCTACAAGCTGCACGGCATTCCCGGCACCATCGTGCAAGGCCGCTATGATGTCTGCACGCCGGCGCGCACGGCGTGGGATCTGCACCGCGCCTGGCCGCAGGCGGAGTTCCATCTCGTGCCCGACGCCGGCCACGCCTTCGACGAACCCGGCACGCTGGCGCGCCTCATCGCCGCCACCGACGCTTACGCAACACGCTGAGGATACGCATGCACATCACACTGAACGGAGACGCCCGCGAGTTTCCCCTGGACACCACCGTCAACGAACTGCTGCAGGCCCTGGGCTACGCGGGCAAGCGCGTGGCCGTGGAGCGCAACGGCGAAATCGTGCCCAAGAGCCAGCACGCGCAGACCGTGCTGTCCGACGGAGACCAGCTCGAGATCGTGGTGGCCGTGGGCGGCGGCTGACCGCCCGCGCACGGCCTCTCATCCATCCGACGGCCGCGATGCGGCCGTTTCTTTTGCGCCCCCGCCGGCGCGCCGCAACACACGATGCGCAACATTCTTGCCTGATCCCTCATGGCTCTAGCAACCTGTTACATGCTGGTTCTCGTGCGGCGCGGAAAACGCGGTACATAATCGTCGGGCAGCGGCGCTGTCCGCCTGGCAGTTTCTCTCAAGCCAACACTGATAAAGGAATCGCTATGGGTCTGCTCAATTTCATTAAGGATGTCGGCGAAAAGCTCTTCGGGGCCAGCGAGGCCAAGGCCGCCACCGCGGACGAGCTGAAGAAAGAGCTGGACAAGCACGGCCTGAATGCCGATGGCCTGAATATTTCCGTGGACGGCGACAAGGTCACCATTTCGGGCGAAGCCGCCAGCACGGAAGATGCCGAGAAAATCGCCCTGGCGCTGGGCAATACCGTGGGCGTGGCCCAGGTGGACAACCAGCTCAAGGTGAAGCAGGCGGCGCCCGAAGCCACCATGTACACGGTGCAAAAGGGCGACAACCTGTGGAAGATCGCCGAAGCGCACTATGGCAAGGGCCAGGGCGCGAAGAACACGCTGATCTTCGAGGCCAACAAGCCCATGCTGACCAGCCCCGACAAGATCTATCCGGGCCAGGTGCTGCGCATTCCTCCGCTGCAGTAACCCCCCGCCCATCCGCGGGCGCTTCCGTGCCGGATGCGCCCGCGAACGCCACGGCTTACTTGAAGCCGAAGCGGCCCAGGCCCTTCATGCCGCCCATGGCGCGCATCATCTTGGCCATGCCGCCTTTTTTCATCTGCTTCATCATGCCCTGCATCTGCTCGAACTGAGACAGCAGGCGGTTGACTTCCTGTACGGGCACGCCGGCGCCGGCGGCGATGCGGCGCTTGCGCGAAGCCTTGATAAGCTCGGGCTTGGCGCGCTCGGCCGGCGTCATGGAGTTGAGGATGCCCTCGGTGCGGCGCAGCTGCTTTTCGGCCTGCCCGCCCTGGAGCTGGCCGGCGGCCTGCTGGAACTGGGCGGGCAGCTTCTCGAGCAGCGAACCCATGTCGCCCAGCTTCTTCACCTGGCCGAGCTGGTCGCGGAAGTCGTTGAGGTCGAACTTGTTGCCCGACTTGATCTTGGCGGCCAGCTTCTGCGCTTCGGCGATGTCGATGTTCTTCTGGGCCTGCTCCACCAGGGAGACGATGTCGCCCATGCCGAGCACGCGCTGCGCCATGCGCTCGGGGTAGAACGGCTCCAGGCCGTCGAGCTTCTCGGACACGCCGACGAACTTGAGCGGCTTGCCGGTGACGTGGCGCACCGAGAGCGCCGCGCCGCCGCGGGCGTCGCCGTCGAGCTTGGTGAGCACCACGCCGGTGAGCGGCAGCGCCTCGGCGAAGGCGCGCGCGGTGTTGACCGCGTCCTGGCCCTGCATGGCATCCACCACGAACAGGGTTTCGACCGGCTTGACGAGATCGTGCAGCGCGCGGATTTCGCGCATCATGGCCTCGTCGATGCCCAGGCGGCCGGCCGTATCGAGAATGAGCACGTCGTAATGATGGCGGCGCGCGTGGTCGACGGCATTGCGGGCGATGTCTTCGGGCTTCTGGCTGGGATCGGAGGGCAGGAAGTCCACCCCGACCTGGGCCGCCACGCTTTTCAACTGGTCGATGGCCGCCGGGCGGTAGACGTCGGCCGACACCACCAGCACCTTCTTCTTGCCGGTCTTGCGGCCATGCTGCACGTGCTGGCCTTCGGACAGCCAGCGCGCCAGCTTGCCGGTGGTGGTGGTCTTGCCCGCGCCCTGCAGGCCGGCCATGAGGATGACGGCGGGCGGCTGCACGGCCAGCGAGAGCTCGCCGGCCTCGGGGCCGAGGTCGCCTCCCATGAGGGAGGTGAGCTCCTTGTGGACCACTCCCACCAGGGCCTGGCCGGGGCTGAGGCTGGCGGCGACCTCCTCGCCCAGCGCCTTTTCCTTGACGCGCGCGACGAAGTCGCGCACCACGGGCAGCGCCACGTCGGCTTCCAGCAGAGCCATGCGCACTTCGCGCAGCATCTCCTGCGTATTGGCCTCGGTAAGGCGAGCTTCGCCGCGCAGCGTCTTGACGACGCGCGACAGGCGCTGAGTTAGGTTATCGAGCATGAGAGGCGTTTCCGCTTAAACTAGTCGATTGAACGGCGGCCGCGGGCGCGCGTCAGGCGCCCATGGGCGAAACCTGAGGAAAACCCCGCGCAACCAGGCGGCCCCAACCAGACTACGGTTTCTATGTCACTAGGCATTGTATTTCACACAGCGGCCGCCTTGTCGTACGCCGTGCTAGGGGGCTCGCTCTGGCTGCGGCTGGCCCGGGGCGGCGGCGTGGAACAGACGGGCAAGACGGCGCGGCTGTGCCTTCTGGGTGCCCTGGTCCTGCATGGAGCCGGCCTGCAGCAGTCCATGCTGGGCGCCCAGCATCTTTTCATCGGCTGGGCGCTGGCCCTGTCGGCGGCCATCTGGCTGGGCATGGTGGTGTTCTGGCTCGAAAGCCTGCTGGTGCGCATCGACGGCCTGCAGCTCCTGCTGCTGCCCGCCGCCACCCTGGCGAGCGGCCTGGCCGCCCTGTTCCCGCAGGGGCAGTTCGTGCCGCACGCGGGCAACCCCTGGCTGCGCGCCCACCTGCTCATCGCCCTGGCCGCCTACGGCCTCATCACCATCGCGGCGCTGCACGCCATGCTGATGGCCCTGCTCGACCGCCACCTGCACCGCCCGCTGGATTCGCCCGCCGAGCGCAGCATCGTGGGCCGGGTGCTGGATTCCCAGCCGCCGCTGCTGGTGCAGGAGCTGCTGCTGTTCCGCATCATCTGGATCGGCTTCGTGGTGCTGACGCTGGCGGTGGGCTCGGGCTCGGTGGCCTCCATGATTCTTACCGGCAAGGTGCTGCCCTTCGATCACAAAACCGTCTTCACGCTGCTGTCGTGGCTGACCTTCGGCGTGCTGCTGCTGGGCCGGCATGTGCGGGGCTGGCGCGGGCGCGTGGCGCTGCGCTGGACGCTGACGGGCTTCGCTTTCCTGATCCTGGCCTACACCGGCAGCCGGTTCGTGCTGGAAATGATTCTGCACCGGAGCTGACATGGGCAAGCTGTTGTTCTGGATATTGCTGATCCTGGCGGCGCTCACGGTGGCGCGCATCGCCGGACGCATGGCGGCGAACCGCCAGGCCGCGCCGCGCGGCCCCTCCGCCCGCCCCGCTCCCGGACGCCCTG
>NZ_LHSJ01000060.1:0-17206 GCF_001270295.1 Achromobacter sp. DMS1
CCTGGCGCGGCGGAGCAGCCGCGGGCCGCACGCCGCCCATCAACAAAACGGAGGATTCCGGCATGCCATCCTGGCTGGCGGACAATCTGCTCGTCATCGTGACGGCAGTGCTGGCGCTGGTCGCCTTCGCCATTGCGTGGCTGCTGCGCCGCGCGGGCACGCGGCGCGGCGACGAAGACGAAGAAACCTACGCCTATGGCGAGCCGGCGCTGGACGCGGCCGCGCTCGATCGCAAGCTCAAGGGCATCAATCTGGACCTGGACGAACCGCCCACGGACGAGCCTCGCCACGCCGGGGGTCCGAGGGTTTGAATACCGGCAGGATGGCGCTGGGCCTGGCCTATGACGGTTCCGCCTGGCAAGGCTGGCAGACTCAGCCGCATCGGCAAACGGTTCAAGATACGCTGGAAGCGGCATTGGCCCGCTTTTGCGACGTTCCGGACCCGGTGCCCACGATTTGCGCCGGCCGCACGGACACCGGCGTGCATGCGGCCATGCAGGTCATACACCTCGACACGGCCCTGGACCGCCGCACGGAATCCTGGGTAAGAGGCGTGAACGCCTTCCTGCCGCCCACGATTTCCGTGCAGTGGGCGCAACGGGTATCGGGCGATTTCCATGCCCGCTTTTCGGCCCGGTCGCGCACCTACGTCTACCTGTTGTTCAGGGGAAGGGTGCGGCCGGCGCTGTGGGCCGGACGTGCGGGCTGGAGCTTTCATCCCCTGGACGTGGACGCCATGCGCAAAGCGGCGCAGGTCTTGCTGGGCGAACACGACTTCTCCAGCTTCCGCTCTTCGCAGTGCCAGGCCGCCCATCCGGTGCGCGTCCTGCGCCGGCTGGACATCGCGGAGCGGGGGCCGTTCCTGGTGTTCACCCTGCAGGCCAACGCATTCCTGCATCACATGGTGCGTAATATCATGGGCGCATTGCTGCAGATCGGGCAGGGCCGCGAACCGGTATCGTGGATGACGCAGCTCCTGGCCGCCCGCGACCGGCGCCAGGGCGCGCCCACCTTTGCTCCCGACGGCCTGTACCTGTCCGCCATCGAGTATCCGCCCGAGTTTGGCCTGCGCGAACTCGACGGCGCAGCGACGCTGTTGTCGCCTTTCACCCAATCCTGAGCGCTGCCGCGGGCCGCGCTCTTTTACAGACTCGCACCCGGAGGCTTGCCATGCAACGCCGCGCATTCCTGAAGCAGACCGCCCTGGGCGCCGCGGCGGGCGGCGCGGCGCTGGCCGCGCCCGTCGTGGCGCAGACCGCGCCGTCCATTTCGTGGCGCCTGGCGTCGAGTTTTCCGTATGAGTCGCCCACGTTGTTCGCCGGCGCCGAGGACGTCGCGCGCTACCTGAGCGACGTTACCGACGGGCGTTTCCAGATCGAGATCTTTCCGGCCGGCGATCTCGCGCCGGCGGGGCAGGTGCTGCAGGCGGTGCGTGACCGGGTCGCCGATTGCGGACACACCGCGTCTACGCGCTATTTCGACATCGACCCCGCCCTCTGCTTCGATGGCGCGGTGCCGTTCGGCCTGAACACGCGCCAGATGCATGCATGGATGATCCAGGGCAACGGCCTGGCCCTGACTCGCGTGCTCTTCGACAAGCACAACATTCTCAATTTTCCTTGCGGCTATACCGGCGCCCAGATGGGCGGCTGGTTTCGCCCGGAGATCAAGACGGCGGATGATTTCCGTGGGCTCAAGGTCAAGGCGGGCGGTTTCGCGCGGCAGGTGCTCGCGCGGTTGGGCGCGACGCCCGTGGACGTGGACGCGCCCGACGCCTACACGGCCCTGGAGCAGGGTGAGGTGGATGCCGTCGCCTGGATCGGTCCTTATGACGACGAAGGGCTGGCGCTCTACAAGGTCGCGCGCAACTACTATTTTCCCGGCTGGTGGGCCGGCACGCTGCAGCTTTCGCTCTACGTGAACCAGGATGCCTACGACGAGCTGCCCAAGTCGTATCAGTCCGCGCTCGAGCTCGCCTGCCGCATGGCCAGCGGCAACATGCTCGCCAAATACGACGCCGGAAATCCCGACGCCTTGCACAGGCTGGTTTCGCGCGGCGCGCAGCTCAAGGCATTTCCGCGGCCTGTGCTCCAGGCCTGTCGCGACGCGTCCCTGCAGCTCTACGACGAGCTGGGCGCGAAAGACCCGATGTTCAAGAAACTGTACGAGAGCATGAAGAGCTTTCGCGACAAGCAGGCGCCCTGGTTCCGTCTCGCGGAGACCAGCTTCGACAACCTCGGCCTGAGCCTGGGACCGGATGCCTCGTCCGGCTGAGCGCGGCGCGGCGGATATACTGGCTTTTCGCGCCGCGCATGACGGCGCCGCTCAAGAGAAACATGCGTACCCGTATCAAGATCTGCGGCCTCACCCGCGAAAACGACATCGAAGCGGCCGTGGCCGCCGGCGCCGACGCCATCGGCTTTGTGTTCTACGCCAAGAGCAAGCGCTGCCTGGCGCCCGCGCGCGCGGCCGAACTGCGCCGCCTCGTGCCGGCTTTCGTGGACGTGGTGGCGCTCTTCGTCAATCCCTCCGAAACCGAGGTCCGCACCGTGCTCGACCAGGTCGGCCCCGATCTGCTGCAGTTCCATGGCGACGAGCCCCCCGAAGCCTGCGCGCGCTACGGGCGCCGCTACTTGCGGGCCTTCCGCGTGGGCGCGCCGGGCCTGGATACCGCCGCGGGCCTGGCCGAACACTGCCGCGCCTACGGCGATGCATCGGGCTGGCTGTTCGACAGCTACAGCAGCGGCTACGGCGGCAGCGGCCTGGCCTTCGACCATGACTTGCTCGCCGGCCTTCTGGCCGATGCCGCGGCGCGTCCGGTGATTCTCTCCGGCGGCCTCAATGCGCAAAACGTGGGCGCATCCGTCCGGCGCATCCGCCCCTGGGCGGTCGATGTCAGCAGCGGTGTGGAAGATTCCCCAGGCATAAAAAATTCTGCTAAAATTTTGGACTTCGTTTCGGCGGTGCAAAACGCCGATGCGGGCTGAAGAAAAGTGTTTGTGGCATCGTTTTGGTAGTGTCGCTGCAGCGGTATCGGCGCGAGTCAGGCGCACAACGCGAAACGCTGGGTCGAAAGGCAAAACAAGACAAAGCGATTTGCAAACCGCAAAAAAGCCATATATAATTTTTCTTCTTTGCAGGCGGTTAGCTCAGCTGGTTAGAGCGCCACGTTGACATCGTGGAGGTCGTTGGTTCGATTCCAATACCGCCTACCAAATTCCTGCAAGTGCCGCCAGGCACGGCAAACTGAAAAAGCCGCCAGTCAATGACCAGGCGGCTTTTTTGTTTGTTTTTTCGTTCACGGGAAATCGTGCCGGCGGGCGCTTGAATGAGCGGCCTGCCGGGCAGGCGTCGGCGCCCGGTTTACGTCGGACGCGCATCCGTCGCCCGCCCGCTTCCCCTCTTGAAATTCCTTTCGCTGCACCTACATTTACATCGCTGGCCGCCGACAGGCCGGCCGGGGGTTTTGGTCAAAGGCGGGCGCTGTCGCCGACAGAGGCCCGGCCGATTCGATAGGAGAAAGATTATGAGCGTACGTGATCTGATTCCTTGGGGCCGCAACTCCCAGGCCCCTGCCGCTTATCGCGACAAAGAGGAAAACCCGTTTCTGTCCCTGCACCGCGAAGTGAATCGGCTGTTTGACGATGTTTTCCGCAGTTTCGACATGGGTTATCCCGCGGGACGGGCGTTCGGCGGCTGGCCCAGCATCGAGGTGACAGACGAGGGCGAGAGTATCCGCGTTACGGCCGAGCTGCCCGGGCTGGAGAAGAAGGACGTGGAGGTCCTGCTCGAAAACGGGGCGCTGACGCTGCGCGGCGAGAAGCGCGCCGAATCGCAGGACAATGCGCGGCAGTTCTCCGAGCGCTACTACGGGCGCTTCGAGCGCGTGATCCCGATCGGCCCCACGTCTACTTGGACGGCGCGGAGGCCAGCCACGACATCCGCCGTGAGGAAGTCGGCAATTTCGCCTCGCGCGTGGCCGCGTTTCCCGGCGTGCGGCAGGCGCTGCTCGAGCGCCAGCGGGTTTTCCGCCAGCCGCCGGGCCTGGTGGCGGACGCCGCGACATGGGCACCGTGGTGTTCCCGGACGCGGCCCTGAAGGTCTTCCTGGTGGCCGACGTGGTGGCGCGGGCCGAAAGGCGCCGTAAGCAGTTGATCGAAAAGGGAATTTCTGCTAACCTGGATGACCTTTTGCGGGATATGCGCGAGCGGGACGCCCGCGATACCCAGCGCGCCGCGGCGCCGCTGGCTCCCGCGCCGGATGCGCGAATCCTGGATTCGTCGAATCTGACGATCGCCGAAACCGTGCAGGCCATTCTCGATTTCTGGCGCGAGGCCGGAGCGGGGGGCAGCGTAAAAGCGCCAACGGCGAAATAAGGGTGAAGGGCAAGAGCAAAAGGTAAGGGGTAAGGGCGCACCGGGCACGACAGCCTGTTGCTGCGCCGGCCCGGCGCCTGGTGCCACGATTTTCCGCCTTCGGGCGGGCGCGGATGCGCCGAAAAGGCGGTCCGCATCATGCAGTGCCCCGCGGTGTCCCGCAGCTTCCGGCAAGCGCCGGTTTCATGCGGAGCGTTCCGCGGGTGGTTTTTCCGGCCCTGTTTCCGCCAGGGCGCCGTTGCCGGCTCTTCTTGCCGGGGCGTTCGCGGGCAGGTGTTTTCACTCCACTGTGGCGGGCAATCCGCTGCGGTGTGTTTTTAACGGCCATCCGGCCCAATGGATTTCAATCCCATGTCTTCCGTTTCCACTACCGCTACCGGCGGCGAAAGCTTTGCCGATCTGTTTGCCGAGAGCCTCAAGAGCCAGGACATGAAGTCCGGCGAGGTCATCAGCGCCGAAGTCGTTCGCGTCGACCACAATTTCGTCGTCGTCAACGCCGGCCTGAAGTCCGAAGCCCTGATTCCCCTGGACGAGTTCCTGAACGACCAGGGCGAACTCGAAGTGCAACCCGGCGATTTCGTCTCGGTGGCCATCGATTCCCTGGAAAACGGCTATGGCGACACCATCCTGTCGCGTGACCGCGCCAAGCGCCTGTCGGCCTGGCTGCAACTGGAAAAGGCCCTCGAGAACGGCGAGCTGGTCACCGGCACCATCACCGGCAAGGTGAAGGGCGGCCTGACCGTCATGACCAACGGCATCCGCGCGTTCCTGCCGGGTTCGCTGGTGGACCTGCGTCCGGTCAAGGACACCACCCCGTACGAAGGCAAGACCCTCGAATTCAAGGTCATCAAGCTCGACCGCAAGCGCAACAACGTCGTCCTGTCGCGTCGCCAGGTGCTGGAAGCCAGCATGGGCGAAGAGCGCCAGAAGCTGCTCGAAACCCTGCACGAAGGCGCAGTGGTCAAGGGCGTGGTCAAGAACATCACCGACTACGGCGCGTTCGTTGACCTGGGCGGCATCGACGGCCTGCTGCACATCACCGACATGGCCTGGCGCCGTGTCCGCCACCCCTCCGAAGTCCTGCAAGTGGGCCAGGAAGTCGAAGCCAAGGTGCTCAAGTTCGACCAGGAAAAGAGCCGCGTCTCGCTGGGCGTCAAGCAACTGGGCGAAGACCCGTGGGTAGGTCTGGCCCGCCGCTATCCGCAAGGCACCCGCCTGTTCGGCAAGGTCACCAACCTGACCGACTACGGCGCGTTCGTCGAAGTGGAAGCCGGCATCGAAGGCCTGGTGCACGTGTCCGAAATGGACTGGACCAACAAGAACGTCGATCCGCGCAAGGTCGTGACCCTGGGCGAAGAAGTCGAAGTCATGGTCCTCGAGATCGACGAAGACCGTCGCCGCATCTCGCTGGGCATGAAGCAGTGCCGCCAGAACCCGTGGGAAGAGTTCGCCACGAACTTCAAGCGCGGCGACAAGGTCCGCGGCGCCATCAAGTCGATCACCGACTTCGGCGTGTTCGTCGGCCTGCCCGGCGGCATCGACGGCCTGGTCCACCTGTCCGACCTGTCGTGGACGGAATCGGGCGAAGAAGCCGTGCGCAACTTCAAGAAGGGCGACGAGATCGAAGCCGTGGTCCTGGGCATCGACACCGACAAGGAGCGCATCTCGCTGGGCATCAAGCAGCTCGAAGGCGATCCGTTCAACAACTTCGTGGCCACCTACGACAAGGGCGCCGTGGTTCCGGGCACCATCAAGTCGGTCGAGCCCAAGGGCGCCGTCGTGACGCTGTCCGTGGACGTGGAAGGCTACCTGCGCGCCTCCGAGATCTCCTCGGGCCGCGTGGAAGACGCCACCACCGTGCTGAAGGCCGGCGAGAACATCGAAGCCATGATCGTCAACATCGACCGCAAGACGCGCTCGATCCAGCTGTCGATCAAGGCCCGCGACAACGCCGAGACCGCCGAAACCATCCAGCGCATGTCTGAAGCCAGCGCCTCCTCGGGCACGACCAACCTCGGCGCGCTGCTGAAGGCCAAGCTGGACCAACAGCGCAACGACGGTTAATAGTGACCAAGTCGGAGCTGATCGCCGCCCTGGCGGCCCGCTATCCTCAGCTGGCCGCCCGCGACACCGATATCGCCGTCAAGACCGTTCTCGATGCCATGACCCAGGCCCTGGCCTCGGGCCAGCGCATCGAGATCCGGGGTTTCGGCAGTTTTTCGTTGTCGCGGCGATCCCCCCGCATCGGCCGCAATCCCAAGTCCGGCGAACAGGTGCTGGTGCCTGGCAAGCAGGTGCCGCACTTCAAGGCGGGCAAGGAATTGCGCGAGCGGGTGGATGTGGCTGGCGGCAACGAAGAGGACGCCTCATCCTCCGGATCGGGCGAGCCGATGCCGTCCATGGTCAGTCTGCACGCTATGCATTGACGGCGCGGCAGTCGCGGCTGCCCCCGGGCAGATCCGACCGCGTGCAAAGCCCCTCGAATTTCCGAGGGGCTTTGTTTTTTCCGGCCGACCATGTTCCGGCGATCGTCTTGCCGGCGCTCCCCCCGGGGGGGCAAAAGCCGGGTGCGGCGGCCGGCTTGTCGCTTACAATTGACAGTCTTGAATTCATAGGAGCATGCGTCATGCGCTACCTCGTCTGGGCCCTGCGATTGCTCGTCTTCATTGCCGTTCTGATGTTCGCCCTGAAAAACACCGATCCGGTGGCCGTCAGGTTCTACGCGGATTACGTGGTGCAGGACGTTCCCCTCATCGTGGTCATGCTGGCTGCCTTCGTCGTGGGCGCGCTCTTCGGCCTGCTGCTGACCGTGCCGGCCGCCATGCGACGCCGCCGCGAAGCCATGCGCCTGCGCCGCGAGCTGGGACGCATCCAGGCCGCCGTCGCGGGCACCACGCCGTCGGTGCCGCCGGAGGCCGTGGCTCCCATGTCGCCGCTCTGATCCGGATCAGGCGTCCCGATTTTTTCGTCTGAATAAGAAAACAGAGCTCCGATAGTGGATTTCGAACCCTGGCTGCTGATATTCGTGCCGGTATTGTTCGCGCTGGGCTGGCTGGCCGCGCGTTTCGATTTCCGGCAAATGCTGCGCGAGACGCGCAGCCTGCCCGACTCCTATTTCCGCGGGCTGAACTTCCTGCTCAACGAAGAGCCGGACCAGGCCATCGACGCCTTCGTCGAGGTGGCCAAGCTCGACCCGGAAACCACCGAACTGCACTTCGCCCTGGGCAGCCTGTTCCGGCGGCGCGGCGAAATGGAGCGCGCCATCCGCGTGCACCAGAGCCTGCTCAATCGCGCGGACCTTCCCGCGGCCGAGCGCGAGCATGCGCAGCACGAGCTGGCCCAGGATTTCCTCAAGGCGGGCATGCTGGACCGCGCCGAAGCGGGATTCAAGCAGCTCAAGGACACGCGCTACGCGCTGCCCGCGCTGCGCTCGCTGATCCGCATCTACGAATCCGAGCACGATTGGCCGCGCGCCATCGAGGCCGTCAAGACCCTGCACGGGCTGGTGGACGAGCCCGTGCCGCAGATCGTGCACTACTACTGCGAGCAGGCGCAGTCTGCGCTGTCGGCCAAGCCCGCCGACACCGATGCCGCGCATGCCGCGCTGGATGCCGCCGACCATGCCCTGCACGCGGCCGATGCGGCCGGCGGCAAGGGCGCCATGGTGCGCACCGCAATGCTGCGCGCGCGCCTGGCGCTGCTCGAGAACGACCCGAAGCGCGAGCGTCTCTACCTGGAGTCCATCCTTACCGACGCGCCCGAATTCGCCGGCCTGGTGGCCGAGCAGCTGCTGGCCAACTACCGGAACGCCGGCCAGCAGGAAGCCGGCCTCGACCTGCTGCAAAAGCAGTATGCCCGGCATGCGTCGCTCGACCTTTTCAACGTGGTGTTCCGCGAGCTGCGGGCGCAGCAGGGTGCCGCGCCGGCCTGGGCGTTCGCGCGCTCGGCGCTGCGCCACCACCCCTCGCTGCTGGGCCTGGACCGCCTGCTCGAGGCCGAACTGGCCACGGCCGATGGCGAGTCCGGCGTGGAGGGCCCCGTGCCCGGCGCCGACCTCACCCTGCTGCGCAGCCTGATCCACAAACATACGCAACGCCTGGACCGCTACGCCTGCCGCAGCTGCGGCTTCCAGGCCCGTCGCTTTTATTGGCAGTGCCCTGGCTGCAACGCATGGGAAACCTACGCGCCGCGCCGTCTGGAAGAAACCGAATGAACGCATTTCCCGCAGAAGCCGTTTCGCACAGCCGCGTCCTGGTGGTGGGCGATCTCATGCTGGATCGGTATTGGTTCGGCGAAGTCGAGCGCATCTCGCCCGAGGCGCCGGTGCCCGTGGTGCGCGTGGCGCGCCGCGAAGACCGTCTGGGCGGGGCGGCCAACGTCGCCCGCAACGTGGCGGCGCTGGGCGGCCACGTGACGCTGGTGGGCGTGCTGGGCGAGGACGAGGCGGGCCACAGCGTGCGGCGCCTGGCCGCCGAAGCCGGCATCAACGCCGATCTCATCGTCGACGCCAGTCTGCACACCACGCTGAAGATGCGCGTCCTGGGGCGCCAGCAGCAGCTGCTGCGCGTGGACTTCGAACAGCACCCCGAGACGCGGGCGCTCGACGAGATCGACGCCGCGGTGGCGCGGCACCTGGCCAGCCACGATGTCATCGTGCTGTCGGACTATGCCAAGGGCGTGCTGGCCCGCGTGCAGCCCATGATCGCCCAGGCGCGCGCCGCGGGCATTCCCGTGCTGGTCGATCCGAAGGGCGACGATTATGTCCGCTACCACGGCGCCACCCTGGTCACGCCCAACCGCGCCGAGATGCAGCAGGCCGTGGGGCGCTGGAACAGCGAATCCGAGCTCACCGAGCGGGCGCAGCGGCTGCGCTCGGAGCTGGAGCTGGAAGCCCTGCTCGTCACCCGGTCCGAGCAGGGCATGACTTTGTTTACCGACGCAGGGCGCGCGCATACCGATGCGCAGGCCCACGAGGTGTTCGACGTGTCCGGCGCGGGCGACACCGTGCTGGCCACGCTGGCCGTCATGCGCGCCATCGGCCTGCCCTGGACCGAAGCCATGGACTGGGCCAACCGGGCCGGCGGCATCGCCGTGGGCAAGCTGGGCACCTCCGTCGTCACCGCCGCCGAACTGGCAGGAGTATCCCCATGATCATCGTTACAGGAGCCGCGGGCTTCATCGGCAGCAACCTGGTGCGGGGCCTGAACCGCCGCGGCATCGAGGACATCATCGCGGTCGACGATCTCACCGAGGGCGACAAGTTCCTCAACCTCGTCGATTGCCGCATCGCCGACTACCTGCACAAAGACGAATTCCGCCAGCGCGTGGCCAGCGGCGAGCTGCCGGAGGTGCGCGCCGTGTTCCACCAGGGCGCGTGCTCCGACACCACCGAGCGCAACGGCCGGTACATGATGGACAACAACTATCGCGTCACGCTGGAGCTCTTCGAGTTCTGCCAGGCGCGCCGCGTGCCGTTCATCTATGCCTCGTCGGCCGCCGTCTACGGCGGGTCTTCCACCTATGCGGAAGATCCGGCCAACGAGCGGCCGCTGAACGTCTACGGCTACTCCAAGCTGCTGTTCGACCAGGTGCTGCGCCAGCGCATGGACACGCTCACGGCCCAGGTCGTGGGCCTGCGCTACTTCAACGTCTACGGCCCGCACGAACAGCACAAGGGCCGCATGGCCTCGGTGGCCTTCCACAACATGAATCAGTTCCTCGAACACGGCCACGTGCGCCTGTTCGCGGGCTGGGACGGCTACGCCGACGGCGGCCAGAGCCGCGATTTCATTTCGGTCGAAGACGTGGTCGCGGTGAACCTGCATTTTCTCGACAACCCCGGCCGGTCGGGTATCTTCAACTGCGGCACGGGCCGCGCCCAGCCCTTCAACGACGTGGCGGCGGCGGTGGTCAATGCCCTGCGCGCCGAACGCGGCGAGGCCACGCTGACCCTGGCCCAGCTCGTGGAGCAGCAGCTCATCCGCTATATCCCGTTTCCGGACGATCTCAAGGGCCGCTACCAGAGCTACACCCAGGCCGACGTGCGCAATCTGCGGGCCGCGGGTTTCACGGCGCCCATGCGCGACGTGCAGACCGGCGTCTCGGAATACGTGCGCTACTGGCGCGCGCGCTGAACGCGGCGGGCGCGGGTCCAGCCAGGCCGCCGACGAAGGCCACCGCAAGCGGTGGCCTTTTTCATTCGTGCCTGCCGGGGTGGGCAAATCCGTTCACCGCGGCCGCGGGGCGAGGCGCGGCGCGGGATGATGCGGACAGGGCGCGGCAATGGCCGCCGCGCTTTTTCCCCTCTGGAGATCCGTATGTTTCGTCTGAAATCCCGCCTGCGCGGCCAACCCGCTGCCGTCCCTTCGACCCTTTTCTCGTTCCGCTCCGTCCGCCGGCCCCGCTCGGGCAGCGCGGGCATGCTCAAGCTGGCGCCGCTGGCCGACACCAGCGATGCGCTGTACGACCAGGCCTTCGACCTCAACACGCGCGGCACGTTCAATACGCTGCGCCTGGCGGCCACGCGCCTTGCCGAGGGCGGCCGCATCATCAACGTGTCGAGCACCACGCTGGCGCTGAACCTGCCGGGCTACGGCGCCTACATCGCCAGCAAGGCGGCAGTGGAAGGCTTTACCCGCGTGCTGGCCAATGAGCTGCGCGGCCGCCGGATCACCGTGAACGCCGTGGCGCCGGGGCCGGTGGCCACGGAGCTTTTCCTCAAGGACAAGAGCGCGGAGCTCATCGAACGCTATGCGAAGATGCCGCCGCTGGAACGCCTGGGCCAGCCCGAGGACATCGCGGGCGTGGTGTCGTTCCTGGCCGGCCCCGACGGCGGCTGGATCAACGGCCAGATCCTGCGCGCCAATGGCGGGCTGGCCTGAACGCCGGCCGTTGTCCGTTCAGAAGCGGTACCTGGCGGTGGCCACCACGGTGCGCGGCGTCGCCCGGCCGGATCTGGCCGGCGCTGGCGGCCGAGGCGTAGTAGGTCTTGTCGGCCAGGTTGCGCATGGCCAGGGTCCAGTCCCAGCGCGCCTGTCGGTAGCCCACCGCCGCGTCCCAGCGCGCGTAGCCCGGCAGCGTCACGGTATTGGCGCTGTCGGCATAGCGCTGGCCCATGAACGTGGCGCCGATTTCGCCATGCCAGCCCTCGGCGGGCCGGTAAGCCAGGTAGATGCCGCCGTTGCGCTGCGCCACATTGCCCACGCGCCGGCCGGCCATGCCGTTGCCGTCCTTCACGATGGAGGCATGCTGCAGGCCCAGCCCGCCGCGCAGGTACCAGTTCGCGGCCAGCCGGCCGCGGCGGTGAGCTCCAGCCCGCGCGAACGCTGCAGGCCGGTGAGCCGGATGAAGGAGGGATCGTCCGGGTCGCGCGTGCGCCGGTTGTAGAGTTCGAGCTGATAGACCGCCAGCGTGGTGCTCAGGCCGCCGCCCAGCCAGTCGCTCTTGACGCCCGCCTCGTACTGGCGGGTGTGCTCCGGCGGAAGGCGGTTGGCGTTGCCCCGGGCGTTGGGCGCGATGCCGATCGTGCCGCCGCCGGTGGGCGAGAAGGTCTTGCTGTATGAGGCATAGAACGAATGCGCGGGCAGCGGGCTCCAGACCACGCCCAGGCGGGGACTCACGCCGCGGCTGCGGTGCGAAGCCGACATGCCGAGCACGCGGTTGGCGGATTCGATGCGGAAGCGGTCCAGGCGCACCCCGGCCAGCACGCTCCACGCCCCGCTGAAGCGGATCTGGTCCTGCAGATAGAAGCCGCGGCTTTCCGCCTGGTGGCGGGCGTCGCTGGCAAGCTCCATGGCGCCCTGGTGCTGCTGCGACAGATCGGGGCGGTACAGATCGAGCTGGGGCACCGGCCGCGCGCCCGGGCCCCGCGACGCCGCCCGATGCAGCGTGGGAGAACGTTGCTGGTCGCCGAACTCCAGCCCCGCAAGCACGCGATGCTCGATGCCCGCGGTATGGAACCGCCCTTCCGTTTCCAGGTTGTTGACGATGTTGCGGGTGTTGAGGTCCTGCTGCCAGCGTACGCGGCCTACCTTGCCGGTGGCCGCGCGATAGCCGGTGAGGTAGGTATTGTCGAACTCGCTGTGCAGCCGGAAGACGCCCAGCGTGTGGCGCACCTGCCAATCGGGCGAGAGGCGGTAGGCGAGCCGCGAGCGGAAGCCGCGCGCGCGGTCGTCGATGTAGTCGCGCCCGGGGTCGCCGTAGATGGCGCGGCGGCCCACATCGGCCGGGCGGCCGTCCACGCCGGGCACGCCCCGGTCGGGCGTGCGCCGGTAGCGGCTGTATTCGTACTGGGCCACCCAGTCCAGGCCCGGCGCGACGCGCCAATGGACCGAAGGCGCGAAGAGCTGCCGCGTGCCCTCAATGCGGCGGCGGAAGCTGTCCTGCTCTTCCTGGCCCGCGTTCAGGCGGAGGCTGACCGAGTCGCCGGGATCGGCGCTCAGGTCCGCGTAGAAGCTGCGCAGGTTCCAACTGCCCGCCTGCGCTTCGAGACTGGATTCGCGGCCGGGCTGCGGCGCCTTGCTCACCCGGTTGACGATGCCGCCCTGGCTTCCGCGTCCGTAGAGCACGGCCGCCGGCCCCTTGAGCACCTCCACCCGCTCGATATTGCGCAGGTCGCGCACGTACTGGCTGTCGTCGCGGATGCCGTCGAGATAGAAATCGCTGCCGGCAGCGAAACCGCGGATGCGCAGCGCGTCAAAGCGCGTGTCCTGTGCGCTGGACACGTTCGGGATGCCGGCCAGCGCCTCGCCCAGCGTGGACGCGCCGTACTTGCGCAGTTCGTCGAGCTTGACCGCGTCGATGGCCTGCGGCACCTCGCGCGCCGGCGTGCGCGTGCGGGTCGCCGTGTCGACCTCGGACACGCGCGGATCGTCGGCGTCCGCGCCGTCCGATGCGGATGCGCGGGCAGGTGCGCCGTGGCCGCATGAGCCGGCGGCAAAGGCAGGGCAAGAATCAGCGTGCCCAGGCCCAGGGCGCGGGAGAGAGTGGAAACAGACATCGCGAGCCTCGTTGTGTGGTGATGCGAGTCGCGATGCTATAGATAATGATAATCATTCGTATATAGGAAGAATCTGGGCCGGCGGCGGGGAAGACCGGCCGGCGCACCCGATTTCCCGACTCCTCCCTATGCATGAACCGCGGGCTTGCCGGCCCCGTTCCGCGCGTGCGCGGCGCCATGCGGGTTCTCGGGCGGCGCCTCATCCTTTTTCTCCACCCGCCCTTCCGCCAACGGTGGGAGGGCGCCGCGGCGCGGCGGCGTTTCCCGGCGGTTTCACTCCCGACTTTGGCCTACGGACAAGTCTGGCCAACCGGCGGAGTTTTGCATGAGACGAAGGACGAGTTCTCTGGATTAGTCTGATTACGCAGTACTTCGACTCACCTTGACCGATTGGACGAAAGCAAATGAATCAATTCATTCATCAGGACTGCCACCCCTTTACCGCCGCCGGCAATCTGAAACAGATCTCCGCGTACTACGAGGAGGGACGACGCGTCATGTGGATGATGCTGCGAGCGCAGCCGCGGCCCTGCTTCAATCATGAACTGATCGACGAGATCATGACGCTGGCGCGCGCCGCCAAGGACTCCGGCCTGCCGATCGACTTCTGGGTCACGGGCTCGCTGGTGCCCCAGATCTACAACGTCGGCGGCGACCTGAACTTTTTCGCCGAAGCCATCCGCAACGGCAAGCGCGAAGCGCTGCGGGCCTATGCCCGCGCGTGCGTGGATTGCGTGCACGCAGCCACCCGCGGCTTCGACACGGGCGCCATCTCGCTGGCCATGATCGAAGGCACGGCGCTGGGCGGCGGCTTCGAGGCGGCGCTGGCGCACCACTTCGTGCTGTCCCAGAACAACGCGCGCCTGGGCTTTCCGGAAATCGCCTTCAATCTGTTCCCGGGCATGGGCGGCTACTCTTTGGTGGCGCGCCGCTCGGGCATGAAGCTGGCCGAAGAGCTGATCGGCACCGGCGAATCGCACACGGCCGAATGGTTCCATGCGCGCGGGCTGGTGGACGTGCTGTTCGAACCCGGCGAGGCCTACCGGGCCACGCGCACCTTCATCGACGTGATGCGGCCCAAGCTCAACGGCATGCGCGCCATGCTGCGCGCGCGCCAGCGCGTGCTGGCGCTGTCGCGCTCGGAACTGATGGACATCACCGAAGACTGGGTGGAAGCCGCCTTCTCCATCGACCCGAAAGACCGGGCCTATATGGAACGGCTGGTGATCGCCCAGAACCGCCGCAGCGCGGCCAGCGGTGAAACCGCCATGGAGGCGACCATGCACTGAGCGCGGCGCGGACCGGCCTGCGGAGCCGCCCCGGCGGCTTCGCGATCGCGAACACGCCATTCAGGCAATGAGGTGCAGGCGGCTGCGCCGGTTGAGCCAGGCCGTGAACTCCGGCCCGGGCATGGGCTTGGCGTACAGGTAGCCCTGCTTGGCGTCCACGCCCAGCGTATCCAGGAACGCCGTTTCTTCGTGGGTTTCCACCCCTTCGGCGATCACCTTGAGCTCCAGGGTGCGGGCCACCGCCACGATGGCGCGCGCCAGCGCCTGCGAAACGGGGTTTTCGTTGACGCCGCGCACGAAGCTGGCGTCGAGCTTGATGGCGTCCAGCGGCAGGCGCGCCAGTTGCGACAGCGACGAATAGCCGGTGCCGAAGTCGTCCATGTGCACGCGCGCGCCGAGCTGGCGGAACTGCTTGATGAGCCCGATGGCCGCGTCTTCGTCTTCGACCAGGCAGCTCTCCGTAAGCTCGATGTCGAGCATGCACTCGCCGCCTGCGTCGCTGATGGCCCGCATGAAATCGCTGACCACGCCCTTGTCGTCGAGCTGCCGCGCCGACATGTTGATCGCGATGCGGATGTCCAGGCCCTGCCTGCGCCATTCGGCGGCCTGGCGCGCCGCCTCGCGCATGACCCACACGCCGAGCTGCGAGATAAGGCCCGATTCCTCGGCATAGGGAATGAACACGTCGGGGCCGATGAGGCCGCGCTCGGGCGAGCGCCACCGCACCAGGGCTTCCACGCCGTCGACTTCGCCCGTGCGGCTGGCCAGCTTGGGCTGGTAGTAGAGCATCAGGTGGTTTTCGGCCAGCGCCTTGCGCAGGTTGGTGTCCAGCCATACGTAGTCGGCGTTGCGGCGGTCCATATCGGGCTGGAAGACCCGGTAGGTGTGGCGGCCCGCTTCCTTCGCCACGTACATGGCGATGTCGGCGCTGCGCACGACGCTGTCCAGGTCGGCGCCATGGTCGGGATACATGGCGATGCCGATGGAGCAGCTCGTGTAGACCTCGATCAGGCCCTGCCGGAATGGCTCGCGCAGACGCTCGATGATGCGCTGCGCGGTGGCCTCCAGCTCCCAGACCTGGGCGTGTTCCTGCAGCACGATGAACTCGTCGCCGCCCAGGCGGGCCAGCGTCTGGCCTTCCGAGAGGCAGCTCGAAATGGCCACCGACACGGTTTTCAGCAGGTGGTCGCCGAAACCGTGGCCGTAGTGGTCGTTGACGCGCTTGAAGTTGTCCAGGTCGAGGAACAGCACCCCGCCGCGTCCGCCCCCGCCCGCGGAAAGCGCCCGCTTCAGCCGCTCCGTGATGGCATGGCGGTTGGGCAGGTCAGTGAGCATGTCGGTATTGGCCAGCACCCGCAGCCGCTCCTGCGCCTGGCGCTCTTCGGTGATGTCGGTGCCCGAGCAGATGAGGTAGACGCGCTTCTCGCCGCTGCCGCTGGTGACGAACTTGTTGCGGAACAGGAAGAGCCGCGGCCCCTTCACGGTGTTGATGAGGCGCTCGACCTCGTAGGAATGGCCGTGCCGGTAGAAGGCGGCGATGTTGCGGCGGGACGCGGCCGCTTCCTCGCGCGTCATGAACATCTCGAAGACGCTGCGGCCCACGATGTCCTGCTCGCGCTTGCCGGTGTATTCCTCGCTGAGCTTGTTAAAGCGCTGGACGCGGCCGTGCTGGTCGACGATGACGATGACGGAGTTGGCCTCGGACACCACCGTCTCGGCAAACGAAAGGCCCTCGACCAGGTCTTTTGCCACGGATTCGGTGTCGGCCAGGGCGGATGCGGTGCCGGCCCATTCGTTGGGGCCGATTTTCCGGCCGACGAGGTGCAGGCGGATCGGGTCGCCGTAAAGCGTGACGTCGATGCGCAGGCTGGAAGTGATGCCCGTGAGCGAACGGATGCTGTCGGCCTGTTCGGGGCGCAGCGCCATCGCGATGTTGGTGGCCCCCTTCACGGCGGCGAGCTCGATGGCATCGCTGTCGCCGGCTAGCCGCCAATATGGGCTGTGTGTACCGAAATGCGTATACAGGACCGCTTTGTCGTCCTGATGCTCAGTCATTGGTATCCCCCCGCCGTCCTTGGATGGCTCGCAAAGTACATTACGGCCTAGTCCTTCCGGGGTCAACCACAATGTGCATTGCGGCAAAGGCGCGGCGCCCAGGCACGGGCCGGCGCGCCATGCGGCGCTGCGTCAACGGGCCGCCCCGCGCAAGCGGAGCCGGGGCCGCGACGGGCCGGGCCGGGCCGGGCCGGTTTACTCCGGCTTGACCCGCCTCGTCGATGACCTTGGTCCAGCGCGCCACTTCCGCCGACACGCGGGCGCGGGCATCGGCCGGCGAGGTCCAGGTGGCGATGGTCGCCCTGCTTGAGCAGCGACGCCTGCACGTCCGGCTTGGCCAGGATCTTCTTCAGGTCGCCGTTGAGCCGTCCGATCACGGGCGCCGGCGTGCCGGCCGGGGCCACGATGCCGAACATCGAGCTCACCTCGAAGCCGGGCAGGCCGGCCTGGCTGGCGGTGGGCACGTCCGGTCCAGCGCCTCGACGCGC
>NZ_LHSJ01000061.1:0-21744 GCF_001270295.1 Achromobacter sp. DMS1
CCCCAACCAGTACCATCCGCGCGTCTATGCGATCTCGCCGGCCAGCCAGCGCTTCCTGGCCGGGCTGGGCGTCTGGGACGCCCTGCCCGCCGCCCGGATCGCGTCCGTGCAATCCATGGAAATCCATGGCGACGGCGACGGCCTGGTGCGCCTGAACGCCTGGCAGGCGGCGCTGCCCCAACTGGCCTGGATCGTCGAATCCGGCGAGATCGAGCGGGTGCTGATCCAGGCCGTGCGCATGTTCGGCATCCCGTGGCTCGAAGACCGCTGCGCGGGCTATGCCGAAGGCGCCGTCGAAACCGCGAATTCGGGCCGCATCGAGGCCGAGCTTTTCGTCGGCGCGGACGGCGCGGCCTCGCCGCTGCGCGAGGCCGCGGGGCTGAAGCACGAGGCGGTGTCGTATGAAGACACGGGCCTGGTGGCTCACCTCGACGCCGGGCGGCCGCACCAGGGCGCGGCCATCCAGTGGTTCCGCGACGACGGCGTGCTGGCGCTGCTGCCCATGCCCGACACGGCCGGCGGTCCGCAGGTTTCCATGGTGTGGTCCATGCGCAGCGCCCTGGCCGCCGAATTGCTGGCCCTGCCGGCCGATGCCCAGCGCGCCCGCCTCGAAACCCTGCTGGAGCAGGCCACGCACGGACGCCTGGGCGGGCTGCGGGTGCGCAGCCCGTTGCATGGGTTTCCGCTCACACTCGAGCGCGCGCAGATGGCGGCGCCCGGCATCGCCCTGGCGGGCGACGCCGCCCACCGCCTGCATCCGCTGGCCGGGCAGGGGTTGAACCTGGGCCTGGGCGACGTGGAGGCGCTGGCGCGCATCGTGGCCGGGCGCGAACCCTACCGCAAGGCGGGCGACCTGCGGGTGCTGCACCGATACCAGCGCGCGCGCGCCGAGCCCGTGCTCGCCATGCGGCTGGCCACCGACGGGTTGCACAAGCTGTTCGGCTCCCGGGCTGCGCCGCTGGCCTGGCTGCGCAACGCCGGCATGCACTGGGTCGAGCAGGCGCCGTTCGTCAAGCGCCGGCTCATCGCGGGCGCTTCGGCTAACTGAGGCGGACCGCGGGCGAGGCGGACCGCGGGCGAGGCGGCCGGCGACGGCGATTCCGCGGATCGGTTACGCTTGCCTGCGGAACACCGCAATACGTACAGGAGCTTGCATGAAACCGCGCATTTCTTCCCTGCTGGCGGCCAGCCTCATTGCGGCCGCCGCCGCCGCGCCGTTCCCGGCCGCGCAGGCGGCCGGGGAGGACAAGGTCTATTCCACCACCCAGGCCCCCGCGTCCCGCGACGCCAAGAGCGTCTCCACTTCGCAGGTCGCCCCGGCCGATCCGGCGAGCGAGGCCGTCAAGGAGCGGCTCGGCCAGCGCTTTCCGGGCATGGCGGTGACGGCCGTGCGCCGCACGCCCTACGGGCTTTTCGAAGTGCAGCTGGGCATGGACCTGATCTACACCGACGAGAAAGTCACCTGGGTCATGGACGGCACCCTCATCGACGCCATGACGCGCCGCGACGTGACCCGCGAGTCGCTGGAACGGCTGTCGGCGGTGTCCTTCGCCGACCTGCCCCTGGACCTGGCCATCAAGCAGGTCAAGGGCAACGGCGCGCGCAAAGTGGCCATTTTCGAGGATCCGAACTGCGGCTACTGCAAGCAGTTGCGCAAGACGCTCGAAGACGTGAGCGACGTCACCATCTACACGTTCCTCTACCCCATTCTTTCGCCCGACTCCAAGACGAAGGTGCGCGACGTGTGGTGTGCCGACAACCCTGGCCAGGCCTGGGACGACTGGATGCTGCGCGGCAAGCGTCCCGCCACGGCCCAGTGCGACGCGCCCGAGGACAAGCTGCTGGCCCTGGGCCAGCGGCTCATGGTGCGCGGCACGCCCACGCTGTTTTTCGCCGACGGATCGCGCGTGAGCGGCGCGCTGCCGCTGGACCAGATCAAGGCGCGTTTGAACTGACCGGCGCGCGGAGCCGGCCAGGGCGGCTGGCGGGCAAGGGCCGGCTTTCCTGGAGACAGCATTGAAGATCGCGATACTGGACGACTACCACGACGTGGCCCGCCGCTATGCGGACTGGACCTCGCTGGGCAGCGATGCCGAGGTGGAGATATTCAACAACGCGCTGCCGCCCGGCCAGGCGGACAGCCTGCTGGCGCCCTTCGACGTGATCGTCGCCATGCGCGAGCGCACGCCGTTCCCGGCCGCGCGCGTGCGCGCGCTGCCCAATCTGCGCCTGCTCGTCACCACGGGCATGCGCAACAATGCCATCGACATGCAGGCTTGCGCCGAGCGCGGCATCGTCGTCAGCGGCGCGCCGGGCAGCCCCGACGCCAACACGGCCACGGCGGAACTCGCCTGGGCGCACATCCTGGGCCTGTTCAAGCACCTGCCCGCCGAAGACGCGGCCATGCGCCGGGGCATGTGGCAGACCGACATGCCCGAGCCCCTGGCCGGCAAGCGCCTGGGCGTGGTGGGGCTGGGCAAGCTGGGCACGGCGGTGGCCAAGGTGGGCCTGGCCTTCGGCATGGACGTGGTGGCCTGGAGCCCCAACCTGACCGACGAGCGCGCGCGCGAGGCGGGCGTGGCCCGCGTCGACAAGCACGAGCTTTTTTCCACCTCCGACGTCGTCAGCCTGCACCTCATCCTGAGCGAACGCACGCGCCACGTGGTGGACGCCGCCGCCCTGGCGGCCATGAAGCCCACGGCCTACCTGGTGAATACCTCGCGCGCCGGGCTGGTCGACCAGGACGCGCTGATGGACGCGCTGGTGAAGTTCCGCATCGCGGGCGCGGGGCTGGACGTCTATCCCGAGGAACCGCTTTCGCCCACCGACCCGGTGCGCGACCTCGACAACGTCATCCTCACCCCCCACCTGGGCTATGTCAGCCGCGAGAACTTCCAGGCGTTCTATCGCAACGCGCTGGAAGCCGTGCGCGCCTGGCGCGACGGCAAGCCCGTGCGCGTGCTCAACGCCTGATCGCCCTAGCCGCGCCGGAACACCAGCTTCTGCTCGGCAATGCCCCCGCCTTCGGCGGGGGCGGCCGGGCCGCAGGCGTCGGCCGACGGATCCACCTCGTCGAAGGCCGTGTCGCCGTTGGCGTCGGGCTTGCCGTCCGGCCTGAGGTTCACGAAATCGAACAGGTCGCGGTCCATGAGGTGCGAGGGCACCACGCGCGACAGCGCGTTGAACACATTCCAGGAGCGCCCGGGGTGCTTGCGGTCCCACTCCTGGATCATGCGGCCCACTTCCTTGCGCTTGAGGTTCTCCTGGGAACCGCACAGGTTGCACGGAATGATGGGGAACTGCTTGAGTTCGGCGTAGGCGACGAGGTCGGCCTCGGGCACATAGGCCAGGGGCCGGATCACCGTGTGGCGGCCGTCGTCGGACACCAGCTTGGGCGGCATGCCCTTGGCGCGCCCGCCGTAGAACAGGTTCAGGAAGAACGTGGCGAGGATGTCGTCGCGGTGGTGGCCCAGCGCGATCTTGGTGGCGCCCAGCTCCGAGGCGACGCGGTACAGAATGCCGCGCCGCAGCCGCGAACAGAGCGAGCACATGGTCTTGCCCTCTTCGAGCACCCGCGTGACGATGGAATACGTGTCCTGTGTCTCGATGTGGAAGGGCACGCCCAGCCCGCGCAGGTAGTCCGGCAGCACGTCGGCCGGGAAACCGGGCTGCTTCTGGTCCAGGTTCACCGCGACCAGCTCGAAGGGGAAGGGCGCGCGCTTCTGGAGCTGCATGAGGATGTCCAGCAGCGAGTAGGAATCCTTGCCCCCCGACAGGCACACCATGACGCGGTCGCCCGCCTCGATCATGTTGTAGTCGGCGATGGCGCGCGTGGTTTCGCGGGCCAGCCGCTTAGTGAGCTTGTTGCCCTCGTGGCGGGCCTTTTCCTGGGCGCGGGCGCCGGGGGCGGCGCCGTCCCGGCCGAGGCTGGCCGGGGCGAGTGTGTCGGGAGTAGCGATGTCGTTCATGGCGGCTCGATGCGGAAGAGTCGGCGCGTCCTAGCGCGCGAGCTGGATTTCCACGCCTACCGCGGCGCAGTCCGAGAAGGCCATGGGCTTGCTGATGCGCAGGCGCAGCGCGCGGATTTCCGGGAAGTCGGCCAGCAGGCGCGCCGCCACCTGTTCGGACAGTGTCTCGATGAGGTTCACGTGCGCCTGGGTGCATTCCTGCACGATGGCCTCGCGCAGCCGGCGGTAGTCCAGCACGCTGTGGATGTCGTGGTCGTCCACGGGGCGCGCGATGTCCACGTCGAACTCGGCGTCCACGTGCAGCGGCTGCGTGGCGCGCAGCTCGTGTTCGAGGATGCCGATGCGGGCGTCGAGCGCCAGTCCGGAAAGAATGATGCGGCGTGTAGGCATGATGAAAACCAGGGTGGGACAGGCAGGATTGTAAGGCGGCCGGGCGCGCGGCCGCCGCTGGCTACAATTCCGCCATGTCCGGCCGCCGGGGCGGCCGGGGCGAGATGCAAGGGGTGAAATGCACGAAATGCACGATGCGGTCATTGTAGGCGGCGGCCCGGCGGGGGCGTCCTGCGCGATCTGGCTGGCCCGGCTGGGCCTGTCGCCGCTGNGGCGGGCGCGGCCAGGTTGCCCGAGGTGGGACGCATCAGGCCGCGGCAGTCGCGCAGGAAGAGCGGCCAGAAACGGGACAGGTCATCGCTGGTCCAGCCGGGGCAGCTCGGGACCAGTTCACGGGCTTGTACCGGCCCGCCAGGGTGCGCGGCGCGTGTCGGGCAGGGCCGACAGCGGCGGCACCACCAGCGGCCCTTCGGCGGCGGGCGCGCCGGGGCCGGGCTGGCCGGGCTCGGGCGGGATTTCCGTCAGGGGGGAACACGCCGCCAGCACGAGCGGCAGCATGGACAGGCTGAGAAGGCGCTTCATTGAAGATGAACGAACGGACGGGGTGCGGCAGGCCATTCAGTGCAGGGTGCGCGGCATGGCCAGGACGAATTCGGGAATCGGCACTTCGAACGGGATGCCGTTCTCGCCGACGCAATGATAGGTGCCGCGCATGGTGCCGACCGGCGTGGGCAGCGGACAGCCGCTGGTGTATTCGAACGTTTCCCCCGGCGCCAGCAGCGGCTGCTGGCCCACCACGCCCAGGCCGCGGACTTCCTGCACGCGCTGGTTGCCGTCGGTGATGATCCAGTGCCGGCTGATGACCTGCGCGGGATGCTCGCCGGTGTTGGTGATGCGGACGGTATAGGCAAAGACGAACTGGTGCTCGCCGGGATCGGACTGGTCGGGGACGTAGCGAGGCGTGACGGAGACGCTGAGGTCGTAGGGTTTCACAGTCCTTTCCTGGGTGACGGGAGCGGGCGCCGGCCCCGGGGCGCCCCGGAGGCGGGACGCCGTTGCCGGCGCCGTTGCCGGACATGCCGGCCGGAGCCTTGCCCGGCGTTGCGGCTCAAACTGCAATAATGGCACATTATGCCCTCCCCGATCCCGAACATCATGTCCCGTTCCCAGGCCTCCACCCGCATCACTCCCAGCATCCTGTCGGCCGACTTCGCCCGCCTCGGCGAGGAAGTGCGCAACGTCGTCGCCGCCGGCGCCGACTGGATCCACTTCGACGTCATGGACAACCACTACGTCCCGAACCTGACGATCGGGCCCATGGTGTGCTCGGCCATCCGCCCGCACGTCGAGGTGCCCATCGACGTCCACCTGATGGTCGAGCCGGTGGACCCGCTGGTGCCCATGTTCGCCCAGGCCGGCGCCGACTACATCAGCTTCCATCCCGAGGCCAGCCGCCACGTGGACCGCACGCTGTCGCTGATCCGCGAACAGGGCTGTAAAGCCGGGCTGGTGTTCAACCCGGCCACGCCGCTTTCCTACCTGGACTATGTCATGGACAAGATCGACCTGGTGCTCATCATGTCGGTCAACCCGGGCTTCGGCGGCCAGAGCTTCCTGCCCTCGGCCCTGACCAAGCTGCGCGAGGCCCGCGCCCGCATCGACGCCTGGACCCGCGCCGGCGGCCAGGAAATCCTGCTGCAGGTCGACGGCGGCGTGAAAATCGACAACATCGCCGAGATCCGCCGCGCCGGCGCCGACACCTTCGTGGCCGGCTCCGCCATCTTCGGCAAGCCGGACTACGCCGGCATCATCAAGTCCATGCGCGAACAGATCGCCCTGGGCGAAACCCTCTCGGCCTGACCATGCACACGACCGTCTTCCGCGCCGCCCTCCTCGACCTGGACGGCACCCTGCTCGACTCCATTCCCGACCTTGCCTTCGCCGCCAACGCCATGCGCGTGGAGCTGGGCATGGCCCCGCTGCGCGAGGACGTGGTGGCCACCTTCGTGGGCAAGGGCGTGGACAATCTCGTGCGCCGCAGCCTGGCCGGCAACCTGGAAGGCGCCGATCCCGCGCCGCCCGAATTCGCGCGGGCGCGCGACGCGTTCTACCGTCACTACCATCTCGTCAACGGCGAAAAAGCCATGGTCTACCCCGGCGTGCTGGAGGGCCTGAAGCATCTGCGCGGCCAGGACCTCAAGCTGGCCGTCGTGACCAACAAGCCCACCGAATTCACGCTGCCGCTGCTGCAGCGCACCGGGCTGGCGGGCTTCTTCGAGGCGGTGGTGTGCGGCGACACCTGCCCGCGCCGCAAGCCGACCCCGACCAGATCCTGCATGCCTGCGAGCTGCTGGGCGTGCGGCCCGCCGAGGCGGTCACCATCGGCGACTCCATCAACGACGCCCAGGCCGGCCGCAGCGCCGGCACCCAGGTGCTGGTGGTGCCTTACGGCTACAACGAAGGCCGCGACGTGCGGGAACTGGATGCCGATGGTATAGTTGACACGCTTGTCGACGCCGCCCAATGGGTTGCGCTCTGGAACCAGAACCGCAACGCCGCCAAGGCGCGCTCCTGACGGGCGCCGCAAGAACACATTGCACCCCCTCATACGAACATCGCACGGCAACCATCCATGTCCGCTTCCCTCCAGAACCAGATGCTCGGCGCCTCGTGGCGCTGGTGGCGTTTGTCTTCCGGGTGGCGATGATTCCCTTCCCGGCCCTGGACGCATAGCCGCCTAGCGCCGAAGCTGTCTGAAACAGCGCCAAGCCCGGAACCAGCAACCTGGACCGGGCTTTTCGTTGCATGCCCGGTCCCCCGCAAATCACAGCAAGCCACGAGATCCGACATGACCGAAATCGAATTCAAGGCCCTCGCCGCCCAAGGCTACAACCGCATTCCCCTGGTGGCGGAAACCTACGCCGACCTGGACACTCCCCTGGGCATCTACCTCAAGCTCGCCCATGCCGGCCCCCACGCGGGCCGCATGACCTGCCTGATGGAATCCGTGGTGGGCGGCGAGCGCTTCGGCCGCTACTCGTTCATCGGCCTGCCCGCCCGCACCGTGATCCGCGCCAGCGCACCCTCACCGAGGTGCTGGTCGACGGCAAGGTCGCCGAAACCCACGAGGGCGACCCGCTGGCCTTCATCGAGCAATACCAGTCCCGCTTCAGGGTGGCGCTGCGTCCGGGCATGCCGCGCTTCTGCGGCGGCCTGGCGGGCTACTTCGGCTACGACACCGTGCGCCACATCGAGCCCTGCCTCGGCCCGGCCGTCAAGCCGTTTCCCGCCGGCATGGAAGGCGGCACGCCCGACCTGATGCTGATGCACGTGGACGAGCTGGTCATCGTCGACAACCTGGCCGGCCGCATCTACCTCATGGTGTACGCCGACCCTGCCCAGGCCGAGGCCTACAGCCGCGCCCAGCAGCGCCTGCACGACCTGCGCGCCCGCCTGCGCCGCCCCGTGGACATTCCCTACAGCCACGCCAGCATGCAGACCGAGGAGCGGCGCGACTTCAAGAAAGAGGACTACCTCGCCGCCGTGCGCCGGGCCAAGGAACACATCGCCGCCGGCGACCTCATGCAGGTGCAGATCGGCCAGGTCATCGCCAAGCCCTTCCGCGACTCGCCCCTCTCCCTCTACCGCGCCCTGCGGTCCCTCAACCCCTCCCCCTACATGTACTTCTGGAACTTCGGCGACTTCCAGGTGGTGGGCGCCTCGCCGGAGATCCTGGTGCGCCAGGAGCGCGTGGTGGAGAACGGCGAGGAAAAATCCCAGATCACCATCCGTCCCCTGGCCGGCACGCGCAAGCGCGGCGGCACGCCCGAGGAAGACGCCGCCCTGGCCGCGGAGCTGCGGGCCGATCCCAAGGAAATCGCCGAGCACGTCATGCTGATCGACCTGGCCCGCAACGACGTGGGCCGCGTGGCGCGGGTAGGCTCGGTGAAAGTCAGCGACACCATGGTCATCGAGCGCTACTCGCACGTCATGCACCTGGTGTCCAACGTCACCGGCGACCTGAACCCGGGCATGAGCAGCATGGACGTGCTGCGCGCGGCCTTCCCCGCCGGCACGCTCACCGGCGCGCCCAAGGTCGAGGCCATGAAGATCATCGACGAGCTCGAGCCCGTGCGCCGCGGCATCTACGGCGGCGCGGCCGGCTACCTCAGCTACGGCGGCGAAATGGACGTGGCCATCGCCATCCGCACCGGCGTCATCAAGGACGGCACCCTGTACGTGCAAGCCGCCGCCGGCATCGTGGCCGACTCCAACCCCGAAGCCGAATGGGCCGAAACCGAGGCCAAGGCCCGCGCACGTGCTGCGCGCCGCCGAACAGGTGCAGCACGGGCTGGACGAGCCGATCTGAGGCGCGCCTGCCCGCCGGCGGCCTTTCCATCACGCTCGGCCGGTTCGCGCATCGGGCGCCGCGCATCCCTGGCGGGACCATGCGGCCCGGGCGGCCGGGCCGGCGCAGGTTCAGCCTTGCAGATAGACCATCTGCGTGTGCATGTACTCGTACAGCCCATGCTTGCCGTCCGCGCCGCCGATGCCGGATTTGCGCACGCCGGCGTGGAACCCCTGCATGGCCTCGAAGTTCTCGCGGTTGATGTAGGTTTCGCCGAAGTCGATGTTGCGCACGGCGTGCATGGCCTGGGCCAGGTCCCGCGTGTACACGGACGACGTGAGGCCGTACTCGCAATCGTTGGCCAGGGCGATGGCCTCGTCCAGGTCGTCCACTACCTGGATGGGCAGCACGGGCCCGAAAATCTCTTCGCGCATGATGGGCATGTCGGCCCGGCAGTCGGCCAGCACGGTGGGCAGGTAGTGGAAGCCCTGGCCGAGGTCGGCTCGCGCGCCGCCGGTGACGATTCGGGCGCCCTGCGCCACCGCGGCCTCCACCTTGGCCGCCACCTTGTCCAGCGCCTGCCGGTTGATGAGCGGTCCCATGTCGAGATCCCGGCTGGCGCCAGGGTCGCCAAAGCGCGTCTGCGCCATGGCGGAGGCGATGCGGTCGATGAACGCGTCGGCGATGCGGCGCTCGACGTACACACGCTCGGCGCAATTGCATACCTGGCCGGTGTTGATGACGCGCGAGGCGCGGATGGCGTTGACGGCCAGGTCGAGGTCGGCGTCGGCCAGCACGATGGCCGGCGCCTTGCCGCCCAGTTCCAGGTTGAGCTTGGTGAGGTTGCCGGCGGCAGCGGCCATGATGCGCGAGCCGGTTTCGACGCTGCCGGTGAAGCTGATCATGTCCACGCCGGGATGCGCGCTGAGCGCCGCGCCCACGCGGACCGCCGCCATGCACCACGTTGAACACGCCCGCCGGCAGGTCGGCCTGCGCCGCCAGCTCGGCGAAGGCGTGGCAGTTGTTCGGCGTTTCTTCGCTGGGCTTGATGACGATGGTGTTGCCCGTTACCAGCGCGGGCGCATCTTGCGCGCAATCAGGAAGAACGGAAAGTTCCAGGGCAGGATGCCGGCCACCACGCCCATGGGTTTGCGGAACAGGAAAATGTGCTCGCCCGGCCTGTCGCTGGCGACGATTTCCCCCTCGATGCGGCGGGCCCATTCGGCCATGTAGTCCAGGTAGTCCGCGGTGAAGTTGACCTCCACCTCGGCCAGCGGCGCGGTCTTGCCCTGCTCCTGCACGATCGTGCGGGCCAGTTGCGGCGCATTGGCGCGGATGCGCTGGGCGATCTTGCGCAGGTAGCCCGCGCGCTCGATGGCGGGGCGGGCTGCCCACGCCTTCTGCGCCGCGCGCGCCGCCTCCAGCGCCTGCCCGGCCTGTTCGGCGGAAGAATCCGGCACGCGCGACAGCAGCGTTCCGTTGGCGGGGTTGACGACGTCGAGATACTGGGCGGCGGGCTCGAAGCGGCCGTTGATGAAATTCGGGTGCAGCGGTACGGAGGCGGTCATCGCGGTTTCCTGGTGAAAGCGTGAGTCGAAGGGCGCAAGCGGCCGGCGTCAGTAGGTGCGCGGCGAAGCGCCGTCCGCGGGTTCGCCGCGGTGGACGGCCAGGTTGTCGCGCGCGGCGCGGCAAAGCAGGCTGATGTCTATGCCCACGGCAATGAAGCGGCAGCCCCAGTCGCGGTAGCGGCGCGCGTCTTCGGGGTCGGGCGCCAGGATGCCGCAGGCCTTGCCCGCGGCGTTGGCGGCCTCGATGACGCCGCGGATGCAGGCCTGCACTTCCGGATGGCCGGGATTGCCGGGATGGCCGAGGTTGATGGACAAATCGGCGGGGCCGATGAAAACGGCGTCCACGCCTTGCGTTGCCGCGATCCCGGCGGCCTGCCCGGCCCCCGCGCGCGATTCGATCTGCACGATCAGGCACAGCGATTCGTGCGCGGTCCGCAGGTAGTCGGGCACGCCGTCCCAGCGCGTGGCCCGCGCCAGCCCGCCGCCGACGCCGCGCACGCCATGCGGCGGATAGCGCATGGCCCGAACGATCTCCTCGGCCTGGGCCGCGCTTTCCACCATGGGAATCATCAGCGTCTGCGCGCCGATGTCGAGCAGTTGCTTGATCAGCGCCTTGTCGTCGCTGACGGCCCGGACGACGGGCGCGCTGTCGCAGGCGGCCAGCGCCTGCAGCTGCGCCAGGATGGTGGGCACCGTGTTGGGTGCGTGCTCGCCGTCGATCAGCATCCAGTCGTAGCCCGTGGACGCCACGATTTCCGCGGCATAGGGGTGGGCCATGCCGGCCCAGGCGCCGTATTGCAGCTCTCCCAGGCGGGCCTTGAAGCGGTTTTTCGGCATCATCATGCGAGTCTCCGGCGTCCGCCGGCCGCCGAAGCGGGCGCCGGAACCGTGCATATCGGTCAATGGGTGTAGGGGCGGTGGAGCGGGCAGTCGGGGTTGAGCGCGACGCCGAAACCAGGCTGGTCGAGCGCCGAGACGCGCATGCGGCCGTTCTGCGGAACCGGCTCGCCCAGCAACTGCGGGTGGAACATCGGCACCACCTCGTCGGCCTGGGGCGCCATCATCAGGAATTCCGCGAACGGGCTGTTCTGCCGCGTGGCGACGAAGTGGTAGCTGTAGACCGAGGAGCCGTGCGGAATCACGAGCGCGTTGTGGGCGTCGGCCAGGGCCGAGATTTTCAATAGCTCCGTCAGGCCGCCGCACCAGCCCACGTCGGGCTGGATGATGTCGCAGCAACCCATCTCCAGCAACATGCGGAACCCCCAGCGGGTGGCCTCGTGCTCGCCGGTGGTGACCAGCATGCCCGGCGGCGCATTGCGGCGCAGCGCGGCGTAGCCCCAATAGTCGTCGGGCGGCAGGGCCTCTTCGATCCACTTCAGGCCGAACTCGCGCGCGCCGTGGGCGAGCCGGGTCGCGTAGTTGAGATCGAGCGACATCCAGCAGTCGAACATCAGCCAGAAATCGTCGCCGACGCGCTCGCGCATTTCGGCCAGTTTTTCCAGGTTGCGGCGCAGGCCCGCTTCGCCCTCGGCCGGCCCGTGCTGCAGGGGCATCTTGCCGCCGATGAAGCCCAGCTTCCTGGCCAGGTCGGGCCGCGCGCCCGTTGCGTAGAACTGCAGCTCGTCCCGCACCGCGCCGCCCAGCAACTGGTGCACGGGCTCGCCGCGCACCTTGCCCAGCAGATCCCACAGCGCCAGGTCCACGCCGGAGAGGGTGTTGATGGCGATGCCCTTGCGCCCGTAGTACATCGTGGCGTTGAACATCTGGTCCCAGATCAGTTCGATGTCGGTGACGCGCGCGCCTTCGACGAAGCGGGCCAGGTGTTTCTCGACGATGTAGGCCGCGGGCTCGCCGCCGGTGGTCACGGCAAAGCCCACGGTGCCGTCGTCGGCCTCGACCTCGACCACCAGCGTGCCCAGCACGTTTATGCCGAACGCCCTGCGGCTCTGCCGATATTGCGGGTATTTGCTCATCGGCGTGGCGATGTGGTCGTCGATCCAGTGGCCGTCGCCCTGGTCGTGATAATCGGCGCCGCCGCCGCGCAGGGTGTAGGCTCGGACGTGCTTGATGCGAGGAATGTTCATGAAATCTCCTGAATGGGAATCGAGAGGGCGGGGCCTCAGGCCAGAACCGCCTGCTTGGCGTTCAGGCGCAGCCGGATGCCGGCGACCAGCGCCGCCGCGACCACCGTCAGGGCCGCGAGCAGGTACAGGCCCGCCGAGGCGGAGGCGAACGTCTTTTCCGCCCAGGTTTTCAGCACCGGCGCGATGAAGCCGCCCACCGCGCCCAGCGAATTGATCAGGGCGATGCCCCCGGCCGCCGCGCTGCCCGAGAGAAAACGCGAGGGAAAGGTCCAGAACACCGGCTGGACCGAAATGAAGCCGGCGGCGGCCACGCACAGCGCCGCCATCGCGAAGAACGGCGACGACAGGGCAACCGAGCAGGCGATGCCGACGGCGCATGCGGCCAGGGTCAGCGCCGCGACCCGCGCATGCTGTCCGGTGCGGTCGGCCAGGGCGGGAATCTTCCATGCCGCCAGCACGGCGCACAGCCACGGAATGGCGGCCACCAGGCCCACCATGAAGCCCACCTGGCGGCCCATGAGTCCGGCCACCTGGGTGGGCAGGTAGAAGACCACGCCGTACACGCTGGCCTGGATCAGCAGGTAGATCGCGCCGAGGTACAGCACACGGGGCTGGAGCATCAGCGCCAGCAGGCTGCCATGCGCCTGCTTCTGCCGCTCTTCCTGGTCGAGCACGGACTGCAGCTCGCCGCGCTGCTGCGCCGAGAGCCATTTCGCGTCGGCAGGCCGGTTGTCGAGATAGAAGTACGCCCACACGCCCACGGCGCTGGCCATCAGGCCCTCCACCATGAACATCCATTGCCAGCCGTGCAGCCCCCACGCGCCGTCGAACTCCAGCAGCAGGCCCGACAGCGGGCTGCCGAAGATGAAGGCGAGCGGCGCGCCGAAGTAGAAGAACCCCATGGCCCTGGCCCGTGTGGCGGCGGGGAACCAGTAGGTCAGGTAGAGGATCACGCCGGGAAAGAAGCCGGCCTCGGCCACGCCCAGCAGGAAGCGCAGCACATAGAACGTGGTTTCGTCGTGGGCGTACATCATCGCCGCCGAGATCAGCCCCCAAGACACCATGATGCGGCACATCCACATCCGCGCGCCCACGCGGTGCATGATCAGGTTGCTGGGCACTTCGAGCAGCGCGTACCCCACGAAGAACACGCCGGCGCCGAAGGCGAAAGCCGCATCGCCGATTCCCGTGTCGGCCTGGAAGGCGCCTTGGCGAAGCCCACGTTGGCCCGGTCCAGGAAGGCCAGGACGTACATCAGCAGCAAAAAAGGCAGCAGGCGCCACGACACCTTGGCAAGCGTGGCGGAAGATACGTTGGTCGGCATGGTCTGTCTCCTTTCTTTTTTGGGGCGGCGTCCGGCCACGCGCCATCGGCGCGCGCCGACGGCGCGTGCGAAACCGCGCGCATCGCGCTGCGGGCAATGCGGGAAAGCGGTGCTTTGCTGCGGGGAACTAGGCGCGGCGCGGTTGCGGCGCGCGCGGCGCGGGGCCGGCGGGTAATGATCCGATGCTGGACATGCTGTCTCCTGGCGGCGAAGGCGGTTCGCGCGCTGTTATGTGCCCACATCGTAGTGGTGTATGTTGATGCCCTTCCAATCGTTTTTTTGCACATACCGATACCTTGCAGGTATCGAAGGAACGAGCGTGGCTTCCGACGCCCCCATGCCCTTGCGCAGCCTGTTCAACCGCCTGCGTTACCGCCATCTGCTGATGCTGGTGACGCTGGGCTCCAGCGAAAACCTGCACCGCGCCTCGCAGGCGCTGGGCATCTCGCAGCCCGCGGCCACGCGCATGCTGCGCGACATCGAGGCGATGTTCGGCTGCGAGCTCTTCGAGCGGCTGCCCAAGGGCACGCGCCCCACGACGCTGGGCCGCGAGCTGCTGCGGTTCGCCCAGGCCTCGCTGACCAGCCTGGACCGATGCGCCGAAGAGCTGGCCGCCCGGCAGCAGGGAGGCTACGGCTACCTGTCCATCGGCACCATCGTGGGCGCCGCGCCCGGCCTGGTCATGGACGCCATCGCGCAGACCAAGGCGCGCTATCCGCAACTGCGCATCCGCATCATGGGAGACACCAGCGACCAGGTCATTTCCCTGCTCGAGCAGCGACGCATCGACATCGCCATCGCCCGGCGCAGCGACGCCACCGACGACGCCCACTACAGCTTCCAGCCGCTGGGCAACGAGCGCCTGCTGGTGGTGGTGCGGCGCGACCATACGCTGGCCCGGCGGCGCAAGCTGGCGCTGGAAGAGCTGGTGCGCGACTGGCCCTGGATCCTGCAGCCCATGAGCAGCCCCGCCCGGCTGGCGTTCGAGCAGACCCGGCAGGCCCAGCAATTGCCGCCCCCGCAGGACGTGACCGAATGCAGCTCGGTGTATTCGATGCAGCAGCTCATCCAGCTCACCGACGCGGTCATGGTGCTCTCCGAGAGCGCCCTGCGCGACTATCTGGAAATGAAATTGGTGGTGGCGCTGCCCGTGGCCATACCCGCCGAGCTGGCGCCGTTCGGCATCATCCTGCGCAAGAACGAAACCATGACGCGCGAACAGGCCCGCTTCGTCGACCTGCTGCAGAAGCTGGCGCGCAGCGCGGCCCCGGGCTGAAGGGAATACGCGGCCGGCCCGATCCGCACCTGTTTTTCCATTCGACAAAGCCGCGCGGCGCAAGGTAGAATTCCCGGCAAGCCAGTCGCGGCGCAGTCCGCCCGGCCCTTTTGAAATCCGCTCGTCTATCCCATGATTCGCACCGTTTCGATCCTCGCAGCACAGTGGTGGCGCTTCCGCTAGGAAGCGGCACGTTGTTGCGGTTCGAAACTGCACCTTGCCGCCGTCGCCGGTGGCAGGTTTCGAAATCAGTCTATTCCCCCCTCCGGCATGGCGGCTCCGACAAACAGGAGATTGCCCGTGCTTTCCGCAGATTCCCTCTTCAGGCCCAGCGCATCGGCACTGCCGAGGCCGGCGCATTCCCCATTGCCCGCGTTCCCCTTCGCCGGGGCCTGAGCGCCTCGCCATCCCCCCATTCCCATTGAGGTTGCAACGACATGCTGCTGATGATCGACAACTACGACTCCTTCACCTACAACCTGGTGCAGTACTTCGGCGAGCTCGGCGAGGACGTGCGCGTGGCGCGCAATGACCAGATCACGCTCGACGAAATCGAGGCGCTGAATCCCGACCGCATCTGCGTTTCGCCCGGCCCCTGCTCGCCGGCCGAGGCGGGCATCTCGGTGCCGGTGATCCGGGCCTATGCGGGCAGGAAGCCCATCCTCGGCGTATGCCTGGGCCACCAGGCCATCGGCGCGGCCTATGGCGGCAGGATTGTGCGGGCGCAGCAAATCATGCACGGCAAAACGGTGGCCATCACGCACCGGGGCTCCGACCTCTTCACCGGCCTGCCCAGCCCCTACACCGCGATCCGCTACAACTCGCTGACCATCGACCCGGACACGCTGCCCGCATGCCTGGAAGTGACGGCCACCGCCCCGGACGGCGACATCATGGGCGTGCGCCACAAGACCCTGCCCATTTACGGGGTACAGTTTCATCCCGAGTCGGTGCTCAGCGAACACGGCCATGCCCTGCTGCGCAATTTCCTGAACCTGGCCTGAATAAGGACGCATCGTGACCATTTCCCCCACCGAAGCCTTGACGCGCTGCATCGAACACCGCGAAATCTTCCACGATGAAATGCTGCACCTGATGCGCATGCTGATGCGCGGCGAAATGACGCCGCAGATCGCCAGCGCGCTGCTCATGGGCCTGCGCGTCAAGAAAGAAACCATCGGCGAGATCACCGCGGCCGCCCAGGTCATGCGCGAATTCGCCACGCCGGTGATCACGCCCAATCCGCAGGATCTGCTCGACATGTGCGGCACGGGCGGCGACGGCAGCCACACCTTCAATATTTCCACCACCGCGATGTTCGTGGCCGCGGCCGCGGGCGTGCCCATCGCCAAGCACGGCAATCGCAGCGCCTCGTCCTCCAGCGGCAGCGCGGACGTGCTGGAGGCGTTGGGCGCCAACCTGGCGCTCACGCCCGACGAGGTAGCCGAGTGCATCTCGGCCACGGGCATCGGATTCATGTTCGCGCCCGCCCACCACGGCGCCATGAAAAACGTGGCCGCCATCCGCAAAGAACTGGCGGTGCGCACCATCTTCAACATCCTGGGCCCGCTCACCAATCCGGCCGCGCGGCCAACCAGCTCATGGGCGTGTTCCACCCCGACCTGGTCGGCATCCAGGTGCGCGTGCTGGAGCGCCTGGGCTCGCGCCACGTGCTGGTGGTGCACGGCAAGGACGGCATGGACGAGGCATCGCTGGGCGCGGCCACCATGGTGGGCGAGCTGAAGGATGGAGAAGTCAGGGAATACGAGATCCATCCCGAAGACTACGGGCTATCCATGATGTCCAACCGCAGCATCAAGGTGTCCAATCGCGAACAATCGCGCGAACTTGTCATCGAGGCGCTGGACAATGTCGAGGGAGCCGCCCGCGACATCGTCGCCCTCAATGCGGGTCTCGCCATCTACGCTGGCAACAAGGCCGATTCCATTCCCGGGGCCTTGGCGCTAGCATTTGAAATGATTTCCACCGGCGCGGCGCGCGCCAAGCTGGAGGAATTCTGCGCTTATACCCGGAAATTCCAGAAATGAACGATATTCTCGCGAAGATCCTCGCCATCAAGGCCGAGGAAGTCGCTGCCGCCCGCCAGATGCGCAGCGAGGCCGAAGTCCTGCGCGAGGCGCAGGCGCGCCAGGACGTGCGCGGCTTCGCCCAGGCCATCGAAGACAAGATCTCCCAGGGCAAGCCCGGCGTGATCGCCGAAATCAAGAAAGCCTCGCCGTCCAAGGGCGTGCTGCGCGAAAGCTTCAACCCGGCCGAGATCGCCGCGTCGTATGCCGCCAACGGCGCGGCCTGCCTCTCGGTGCTCACCGACGTGCAGTTTTTCCAAGGCTCGCACGACCACCTGCGCCAGGCGCGCGCGGCCTGCCCGCTGCCCGTGCTGCGCAAGGATTTCGTGATCGACCCCTACCAGATCATTTCCGCCCGCGCCATGGGCGCCGATTGCGTGCTGCTCATCGTGGCCGCGCTCAGCCCCGGCCAGCTGCGCGAGATGGAAAGCCTGGCCATGGAGCTGGGCATGGATGTGCTGGTCGAAGTGCACGACGCCCGCGAACTGGACGTGGCGCTCACGCTCAAGACGCCGCTCCTGGGCATCAACAACCGCAACCTGCGCACGTTCGAAACCAGCCTGAAAAATACCCTGGACCTGCTGCCGGCCGTGCCGGCCGGCAAGCGCGTGGTCACCGAAAGCGGCATTCTCAAGCCCGAAGACGTGCGGCTCATGCGCGAACACGGCGTGCACGCCTTCCTGGTGGGCGAGGCATTCATGCGCGCGGAAGATCCAGGCGCGGAACTCGCCCGCTGATCGCGTAGCGGCCGGCGCGCCCGCGGCCCGCCTCAGCGCTCCCGGGCCAGGCCCAGGGCGGCAGCACGGCGGTACAAGGTGCTGCGGTGCACGCCCAGGGCGCGCGCGGCGGCGCTGACGTTGCCGCCGTGCGCCTGCAGCGCCTGGCGGATGGCGCTGGCTTCCATTTCTTTCAGGTTCGGCGCGGCGGGCGGCGGCGCTCGCGCCGCTGGCGGCGCGCGGGCCTGTGCGCCGCGGCGCGGCCGCCGCGCTGGCCGTCGCGATGGTTGCGCTGGACCGCCTGTGTCCGCTGCCGCCCATTAATTCCGACGGCGCCGCCGTGGTGGTGGCCGCCGGCGCGCGCCGCTGCGCACCTATCCCAGCCGCGACGGCGTGTGGCGCTACCCCGTGACGCCCGAGCGGGTTTCGCCGCGCTACCTCGACACCCTGCTGACTTACGAAGACCGCTGGTTCTATTGGCATCCGGGGGTCAACCCCGTTTCCCTGGCGCGCGCGGCTGGCAGTGGCTGGCCAATCGCCGCATCGTGTCCGGCGGGTCCACGCTGACCATGCAGGTGGCGCGGCTCATCGACCCGCAGCTCGCCGGCCGCCCGTCGCGCACGCTGGGCGCCAAGCTGCGGCAGGCCTGGCGCGCCGTGCAGTTGGAAATGCACTACAGCAAGGACGAGATCCTGTCGCTCTACCTGACGCACGCGCCCATGGGCGGCATCGTGGAAGGGGTGGGAAATGGGGGCGCGGATGTGGCGTGGGCAAGTCGGCCCGCCGACCTGAGCGCGGCCGAGGCCGCCTTGCTGACGGCGCTGCCGCAGGCGCCGTCCCGGCTGCGGCCCGACCGCCCATCCCGAGGCCCGCGCCGGCGTTCGCGGTCAAGATCACGGACGAGCTCAAGCAGAACGAGGCGCTGATCAAGCGCGCCGACATCAAGATCGACTGAGATCCGGCGGGCCCGCTGCGGGCCGGCCCTACAAGGAGAATTATCCGTGTCCTGGCAGAAAGAACTGGATGAACTGGCGCTGCGCAAGAAGCTCGCCGCGCGCATGGGCGGAGAGGAGAAAGTGAAGCGCCACCGCGACGCGGGCCGGCTTCCGGTGCGCGAGCGCATAGAGAAGATGCTCGACCCCGGCTCGTTCCGCGAAGTGGGCGCGCTGGCGGGCAGCGCACAATACGACGCCGAAGGCAGGCTGGTCGACCTGACGCCGTCCAACCTCCTGATCGGCAGGGGCCGGGTCGAGGGCCGCCCGGTGGTGCTGGCGGCGGACGACTTCACCGTGCGTGGCGGCGCCAACGACGGCGCCGTCGGCGACAACCTGGTGGAGTCGGAACGCATGGCGCAGGATCTGCGCCTGCCCTTGCTGCGGCTGGTGGACGGCACCGGAGGCGGCGGCTCGGTGCGCAATATCGAGATCAAGGGCCATACGCTGCTGCCCAAGCTGCGCATGTGGCCGCTGATGGCGCAGAACCTGGCGGCCGTGCCAGTGGTGTCCCTGGCGCTGGGTTCCGTGGCGGGATTGGGCGCGGCGCGCGTGGCCGCCAGCCATTACTCGGTCATGGTGCGCGATACGTCGCAGCTCTTCATCGCCGGGCCGCCGGTCGTGGCGCGCATCGGCCAGAAGCTGGAAAAGAACGAGCTGGGCGGCAGCGAAGTGCATACGCGCAATGGCGTGGTGGACGACGAGGCGGAGTCGGAAGAAGCGGCCTTCGCCCTGGCGCGCCGCTTTCTTTCCTATCTGCCGCGCTCCGTGGCCGAAGCGCCGCCCAGGGGCGAACCGGGTCGCGCGGCGCCGGACCAGGACTGGATGCGCGAAGCCGTGCCGCGCGACCCCAGATCCGTCTACAAGATGAGGCCCATCGTCGAGCGGGTGGTCGATGAGGGGTCGTTCATGGAGATCGGCCGGCGGTGGGGGCGGGCGGTCATCACCGGACTGGCCCGCATCGACGGCTGGCCGGTGGCGGTGTTCGCCAGCGATCCGTATCAGTACGGCGGCGGCTGGGACGGACCGGCCGCCGAGAAGTTCACGCGGTTGCTGGACCTGGCGCAGACCTTTCACCTGCCGGTCGTGAACTTCGTGGACGTGCCGGGTTTCCAGATCGGTTTGCAGGCCGAGAAGAGCGGCGCGATGCGCTACGGCGTGCGTGCGCTGACCGCAGTGGCCCAGTCCACCATGCCGTGGTGCTCCATCATCGTGCGCAAGGCGTTCGGCGTCGCGGGAGGCGGGCACCAGAACGCCGGCCGCCACAACTTCCGCTACGCCTGGCCGTCTGCGCAGTGGGGCTCGCTGCCGGTGGAGGGCGGCCTGGAGGTGGCCTACAAGGCGGAAATCGAAGCGGCTGACGACCCGGCCGAGAAGACCAGGCAGATCGAGGACCGCGTGCGCAGCCTGGCGTCGCCATTCCGCAGCGCGGAGGCCTTCGTGGTGGAGGACATCATCGACCCGGCCGAGACGCGCGCCGCGCTGGAGGAGTTCGTCGCCCTGACGGCCCCGCTGCGCGGCGCGGGCCCGGCCGCATTCGGCTATCGGCCCTGAACGGGAGGGAACCATCATGAAACGAGTGCTGGTTGCCAACCGGGGTGCGGTGGCGCGGCGCGTCATCCGCGCGCTGCGCAGCCTGGGGCTGGAATCGGTCGCCGTCTATTCGGAAGCGGACCGTGGCATGCCCTACCTGGAAGAGGCCGACGCCGCTGTCCTCATCGGCCCCGCTCCCGCCGCGCAAAGCTATCTGGATGCCGGGGCATTGCTGCGCGCCGCACGCGAGACGGGCGCCGACGCGGTGCATCCGGGCTACGGATTTCTTTCCGAAAACGCGGATTTCGCGCAGGCGGCGGAAGCAGCCGGCCTGCTTTTCATCGGGCCCAGTCCGCGCTGGATTCGCATGCTCGGGCACAAGACCGAAGCGCGCGCCGCCATGAAAGCACTGGGCATGCCGATGGCCGCCAGCAGCCCGGTGCTGGGCGACGACTCTGCCGCGGCGCGGCGCGCGGCCGACGAGCTGGGATATCCGTTGCTCATCAAGCCGGCCTGCGGCGGCGGCGGCATCGGCATGCTGCCCGTGTTCGGGCCCGCCGAGGTGGCATCGCAATGGGAGCGCGCCCATGCCATCGCCACACGCAGTTTCGGCAAGGCCGACCTGTACCTGGAACAACTCGTCGCCGAAGGCGACTGCGTGGCGAAAGTCGAATCCATGAAGATGGAGATCCCGGTCGAGGCCGAGCGCGCAGGGGTGGTCAAGCGCGTGCTGGTCGCCGAAGGCGTGGAGGTGGACGAAGGCCAGGCCATGGCCGAACTGGAGTGACGGCCATGCCGATTCGAACCGAATTGCGGCATCAAGGCCGGGTAGCGGTGCTGTGGATGGACAACCCGCCGGTCAACGCCATGAGCGCCGACCTGCGAGAGGCCCTGGGCAGGGCGCTGGACGAGGCCCTGTCGGAAGAGGGCATCCGTGCCATCGTGCTGGCGGGCGCGGGCGAATTTTTCTGCTGCGGCGCCGAGATCCGGGAGTTCAACACGCCGGCCTCGTTGCGCGAACCCAGCCTGCGCGAGCTGATCGGTCGGATAGAACGCGCGGACAAGCCGGTGGTGGCGGCGGTGCATGGCGCGGCGCTGGGCGGTGGCCTGGAGCTGGCGCTGGGGTGCCATTATCGTGTGGCGCTGGCCGGGGCGAAGCTGGGCCTGCCCGAGGTCAAGCTCGGCATACTGCCCGGAGCGGGAGGAACGCAGCGGCTGCCGCGAGCCGTCGGCGTTGTCCGCGCGCTGGAGATGATTGTCGAAGGCGAACCCAGCTCCGCTGCACGGGCGCTCGCGGACGGGTTGCTGGACGCAGTCTTCGATGACGGCCTGGCCGGCCGGGCCGCCGCATACGCGTTCGAGCGGGCCGACGTGCCATTGGGCGGCCGCGTGCTGGGCGCGCGCCGCGCGTCTGCGCCCGCCGATCCGCAAGCCTATGACCGGGCGCTGGCGCAAGGACGGCGCCGATTCCGGGGATGCGTCGCGCCGGAAGCCTGCGTGGCGTGCGTGCGCCAGGCC
>NZ_LHSJ01000062.1:0-17090 GCF_001270295.1 Achromobacter sp. DMS1
CGGCCGCCGCGCACGACGGGCGCGCTGGAGGCCGGCCCCGAAGGCGGCGGGCACCGTCGCCGTCATGGGCACGGGCGTCGACCGCGTGTATCCCCCCGCCCACCGCGACCTGGCGCACCGCATCGCAGCCCGGGGCGCGGTGGTGTCGGAACTGCCGCTGGGCACCGGCGTGCAGCGCCATCACTTTCCGCAGCGCAACCGCATCGTGGCCGGACTGGCGCGCGGCGTGCTCGTGGTGGAAGCCGCGCGCCAGAGCGGTTCGCTCATCACCGCCCGGCTGGCCGGCGAAAGCGGCCGCGAGGTGTTCGCCATTCCCGGCTCCATCCATTCCCCGCTCTCGCGGGGCTGCCACGCCCTGATCCGCCAGGGCGCGAAGCTGGTCGAAACCGCCGGCGACATCACCGACGAGCTGGGCGGAGCGGCGCCGCCCGCGCCCGCCGCCCCTCCTGCCCCGGAATCCCCGCTGCTGCGGGCCATGGGATACGACCCGCTGCACCTGGACGCCATCCAGGCCCGCAGCGGCCTGGACGTACCCGCCCTGCAGGCGGCGCTGATGGAACTGGAGCTGGACGGCGCCGTCGCGCGGCTGGACGACGGGCGCTACCAGAGGCTGCGCTGACGTCCGCGGCGGCGCGCCGGAATGCGGAAACGGGGCTACGGCGAATACGAAGCCCGGCCCGGCGCCCGGGGGGCTAATATTGGTTGTTGCCGCGCCTGTCCGCGGTCCGGTCCATACTTACACAGGAAGAGACATGGCTTTGCCCTCACGCGTCAAGATCGTCGAAGTGTCGCCGCGCGACGGTCTGCAGAATGAAAAGGAATTCGTCTCCACCGACATCAAGGTGGAACTGGTCGACCGCCTGTCCGCGGCCGGCTTTCCCAATGTGGAAGCCGCCTCGTTCGTTTCGCCCAAGTGGGTGCCGCAGATGGCCGACGGCGCCGACGTCATGGCCCGCATCGCGCGCCGCCCGGGCACCATCTATTCGGTGCTCACGCCCAACATGAAGGGATTCGAAGGCGCGCTGGCCGCCCGCGCGGACGAGATCGTCATCTTCGGCGCGGCAAGCGAAGCCTTCTCCCGGAAGAACATCAATTGCTCCATCGCGGAATCCATCGCCCGCTTCGAGCCCGTGGTGCAGGCCGCGCGCGAAGCCGGCATCCGCGTGCGCGGCAGCATCAGCTGCGCGCTGGGCTGTCCCTATCAGGGCGAAGTGCCCGTGCAAGCCGTGGTGGACGTGGCGCAGCGCTACCTGGCCATGCAGGTCGACGAGATCGACGTGGCCGACACCATCGGCGTGGGCACGCCGCGCCGGGTGCGCGAGGTCATGAGCGCCGTCACGCAGGTCGTCGACCCCGCCCGCGTGTCGGGCCATTTCCACGACACCTACGGCCAGGCCCTGGCCAACATCCTGGCCGCGCTCGAAACCGGCATCTCCATTTTCCACACCTCGGTGGCGGGGCTGGGCGGCTGCCCCTACGCCAAGGGCGCCACGGGCAACGTCGCCACCGAAGACGTGCTCTACATGCTGCGCGGGCTGGACATCGACACCGGCGTGGACTTCGACGCGGTGGTGGACATCGGCCAATGGATCTCCGGCCACCTGAACCGCAAGGGGGCGAGCCGCGCGGGCAATGCCATTGCCGCCAAGCGGGCCGCCTGAAGCGAAACCCCGTAGAATGGCCGCGCGCGTTTCGCGTGAGCGCCGCCGCCCGGCGGCGCGCCTGCCTCTCACACGACACCCGAGCCCCGCAGCCGCATGACCTCTCCCGCCCCCGGACCCGCACCCGAATCCCACGCCGCGCTGCTGCGCGAGATCGGCCCCCTGCCGTTGTCGGGCCAGGCGTGGCCCGACTGGGTGCGCATCCTGACCTGGGTGCTGCTGGCGGTGCTGGGCGTGCAGGTCTTCACCACCGCCATCCGCGCGCCCGCGCATGCCTACGACACGGCGCTGGCCGCCCTGGTGGCGCTGTGCTTCGTGGTGCTGCTGGTCGTGTCGTGGCACATGCAGACGTCCATCACCACCATCGACGAGCGCGGCATGCGCCAGACCTGGTTCACGCGCCGCGAGGTGGCCTGGGAAGACGTGCGCGAGGCGCGCTACGTGCCCATGGTGTTTTCCAAGCGGCTGGTCGTGTTCACGCACCGCGGCCGGCCGGTCATTCTGCAGGGCGGCACGCGCGAGCTGCGCGCCGCCTTCGTCAAGATCGCGCAGCTCTACCGCCGGCGCTAGCGCCCCGGACGCTCAGCGGATCGGCAGCGCGTACATCAGGCCGCCCTGGGTCCACTGCGCGTTGAGGCCGCGCTTGATCTTGAGCGGGCTGCCCTCGCCCACGTTGCGGTCGAAGCTCTCGCCGTAGTTGCCCACCTGCTTGACGATGTTGTAGGCCCACTTTTCATCCAGCCCCAGGTTGGCGCCCGCCCCGGGCGTCACGCCCAGGATGCGCTTGATGTTGGGATTGGCGCTCTTGAGCTGTTCGTCCACGTTCTTGGACGTGATGCCGTATTCCTCGGCCTCGATCATGGCCGACAGCGACCAGCGCACGATGTTGAGCCAGGCGTCGTCGCCCTGGCGCACGAACGGCCCGAGCGGCTCCTTGGAAATGATTTCGGGCAGCACCACATAGTCGTCCGGATTCTGGAGCTTGGAAATGCGGATCGAGGCCAGGCCCGAAGCGTCGGTGCTGAACACGTCGCAGCGGCCCGAGGCGAAGGCGTTGACCACTTCGTTGAACGTCTCGATCACGACGGGCTTGTAGGTGACGCGGTTGGCGCGCGCCCAGTCGGCCAGCGTGTTCTCGTTGGACGTGCCGGTCTGCAGGCAGATGGTGGCGCCGTTGAGTTCCTTGGCGCTCTTCACGCCCAGCGACTTGGGCACCAGGAAGCCCTGGCCGTCGTAGAAGTTGATGCCCGCGTGGATGAGGCCCAGCGCCGTGTCGCGCTGCTGCGTGACGGTGGTGTTGCGGGTGAGCACGTCCACCTCGCCGGACTGCAGCGCGGTGAAACGCTGCTGCGAGTTGAGCGGCACCACCTTGATCTTGTCCGCGTCGCCGAACACGGCGGCGGCCACGGCGCGGCACAGGTCCACGTCCAGGCCCTGCCACTTGCCCTGGGCATCCGGCGCGGAGAACCCGGCAAACCCGGTGGTGGTGCCGCAGACCACGGCCCCGCGCTTGCGCACCACGTCCAGCGTGTCCGCCCGCGCGACGCCATGCGCCGCGGCGGCCAGCAGCGCCGCCCCCAACAAACCCTTCGCTATCTTCATGACCAGGACTCCTCTGTGATGCGGACGCGCAACGCGCCAAGACCGCAAGCTTATCGGCCCCGGCCCGGCGCGCCAAATAACCGGCGCTCATTAGGACCTGCGCATAGCGCCTGCCGGCGCGGTTCAGGCCGCCAGCGACACCGAGACGGGCTCGTTGGCCTCGCACGCGGTGAGCGCGCGGCCCAGCCGCACCATGCCTTCGGCGATCTGCGCCTCGTTCATGGTGGCGAAAGACATGCGCATGGCGTGCAGGTCGGCCTCGGCCGGGTTGGCGTAGAACGCCTTGCCGGGCACGTAAACCACCTCGTGCTCGATGGCGTAGGGCAACAGGCGGGTAGCATCGACATCGCCGGTAAGGCGCGCCCAGAAAAACATGCCGCCCTGCGGCTTGCTGAAGCGGATGCGGCCGTCCAGCTCGCGCGCCAGGGCCCCGGCCATGGCGTCGCAGCGCAGGCCGTAGGCGGCGCGAATGCGCGGCACGTGCTCGTCGTAGCGGCCGTTGGCCAGGTACTGGGCCACCACTTCCTGGATCCAGGCCGAGCAGGCCATGTCGTCGGCGGCCTTGGCGCCGACGCAGCGGCGGCGGATTTCGGCCGGCGCGACCAGCCAGCCGATGCGCAGCGCGGGTGCCATGGTCTTGGACATGCTGGACAGGTACACGGCCCAGTGGCGCGCCTCGCCTTCGGCCAGGGCGGCGATGGGCGGCACGGCCTCGCCGTCGAAACGCAGCTCGCTGTAGGGGTCGTCTTCGACGACCAGGAAACGGTGCCTGACGGCCAGTTCGAGCAGCCGCAGCCGGCGCTCGCGCGCCAGGGTGGCGCCGCAGGGATTGGAGAACGAGGCCACCACGCAGACCATCTTGGGCTTGACGCGCGCGGCCAGTTCGTCGAGCGCATCGAGATCGATGCCTTGCGGCCCGGACGGCACGGTGTGCACCGCGGCGCCCGTGTAGCGCAGCGCCTGCACCGAATTCGGGAAGGCCGGCGTCTCGATGACGGCGTGGTCGCCCGGCTGCAGCATGACGCGCGACAGCAGCGCCAGGGCCTGCTGCGAGCCGCCCGTGACGGCCAGCTCGGTATCGGGATTGCAGCGCAGGCCGCGCGCGGCGCTCAGCCGGGCGAGCTGCTCGCGCAGGCTGGCCTGGCCGTCGATGTTGGAATACTGCAGACAGCCGCCCAGCCGCGCCATGACCTGGGTGGACGCCACCGACAGCCCTTCGACGTCGAACAGCTCCTGGGCCGGATAGCCGCCCGCCAGCGAGATGGTGCCCGGGCGCATGGCGTAAGGCATGAGCGAGCGGATCGGCGAAGCCGGCGGATTCAGGAAAGGCGTGGCGAAAGCGTAGTCGGGCGCGATGGGGGACATGGAGACTGGGACGGGCGGTGGAAGCGGGAATCCGCGGGCGGGTGGGCTTAGATGATTGAAATATAAGCAAATCCCTGGAGATTCTAAGCCGGCCGAAATGAGGGGGTCAACGCGCGCGCGCCGCCTCTGTGGCGAAACCGCGCGTGTCGGTCCTACACTATGGCCAGTCCCGCAACCATAGAGAGACGCATGACCTCCGCCGACACCATGGCAGGGCGTATCGCCCGCATCCAGCAACGCATCGATCTGGCGTGCCAGCGCGCCGGCCGCGCGCCCGGCAGCGTGGCCCTGCTGCCGGTGAGCAAGACCTTCGGCGTGGATGCCATCCGCGAGGCCATGGCGCTGGGGCTGCGGCGCTTCGGCGAAAACAAGACGCAGGAAATCCGCCAGAAATCCGCCGAACTCGCCGGACTCGGCGTGCAATGGGTGCTGATCGGCCACCTGCAGACCAACAAGGCCAAGGACGCGGCGCGCGACGCGCACGAAGTCCAGTCGCTGGACCGCATCGAACTGGCCGAGGCATTGCATCGCCGGCTGGCCGCCGAAGGGCGCGTGCTGGACGTGCTGGTGCAGGTCAAGACCTCGTCCGAACCCACCAAGTCGGGCCTGGACCCCGCCCAGGCGCCCGAGTTTCTGCGCCGCGTGGCGGGCGACTATCCCACGCTGAAAGTGCGCGGGCTGATGACGCTGGCCGAGAACTCGCCCGACCCGCTGGCGGTGCGCGCCTGCTTCCGCCGGCTGCGCGAACTGCGCGACGCGCTGCGGGCCGCCGACATCGCGGGCGTGGAGCTGGATCGCCTGTCCATGGGCATGAGCGGCGATTTCGAGCTGGCCATCGAGGAAGGCTCCACTGAAGTACGCATCGGCACGGCCATTTTCGGGGCGCGCGCCTATCCGCAGGGCGCCTGAGGCGCCCCGGCAAGGCAGGGAAATCGCCCGTCTCCAAAGATCCGCGGGCGCGGCATAATAGCGGCGCAAATCATAAGGCGCCCCAGGCGCCGCATCCCATCACCCGCACGAGGAGACACCCCCCATGCACAAGTCCGCAAAGCGCCTGCTGGCGCTGGCCGCGCTATCGCTGGCCGCCACCGCCGCATCCGCCCAGTCCTGGCCCACCCAACCCGTCCGCTGGATCGTGCCCTACCCCGCCGGCGGCGGCACGGACGTGGTGGCGCGCACCGTGGCCAGCGGCCTGGAAAAAACGCTGGGCCAGACCATCGTGGTGGAAAACCGCCCGGGCGCGTCCACCATCATCGGCGCCACCGCCGTGGCCCAGGCCGAGCCCAACGGCTACGTCGTGGGCACGGCCGATTCCGGCACGCTGGCCTTCAACCCGTCGCTGTACGCCAAGCTTTCATACGATCCGGCCAAGTTCACGTACATCGGCGGCATCGCGAAGTTCCCGCTGCTGCTGGCCGTGAACGTGAATTCGCCCTACAAGACGGTCCAGGACGTGCTGGAAGCCGCCAAGAAAGAGCCGGGCAAGCTCACGTCCGCCTCGGCCGGTTCGGGCTCGCCGCACCATCTCGCGCTGGAGCTCTTCAAGCAGCGCACGGGCGTCAACGTGCTGCACGTCCCGTACAAGGGCGCCGCGCCCGCCATCCAGGATCTGCTGGGCGGCCAGGTGGACATGATGTTCATCGACCTGGGTTCGGGCCTGCCCAACGTCAAGGCGGGCAAGCTGCGCGTGCTGGCCGCCGCCACGCCCGAGCGGCTGTCCATCCTGCCCGACGTTCCCACCATGGCCGAACAGGGCGTGTCCGACTTCACGGCCTACGCCTGGCAGGGGCTGGTCGGCCCGGCCGGCCTGCCGGCGGACGTGGTGAAGAAGCTGTCGACGCAGCTCGACGCCACGCTCAAGACGCCGGAAGTGGCGCAGAAGATGCTGGACATGGGCGTGATTCCCATGCCGATGTCGGCGCAGGACTTCAAGACCTATGCCGAAAAAGAGCGCGCGGGCTGGGCGGGCGTCATCAAGAAGGCGGACATCCACCTCGAATAGGCGGGCGATGCCTGCGGGCACGAAAGAAAAAGGGGGGAGCGCGGCTCCCCCCTTTTTTCAGACCAGCACGCGCTCGATGCCGCCGGCGTTGGCGCGGCGCACGTAGTCTTCCATCCAGCTTTCGCCCAGGATGTGGCGCGCCATCTCGACCACGATGTAGTCGGCGTCCATGTGGGTGTCGCCCTCGTAGCGCGACAGGCCCTGCAGGCACGAGGGGCAGGAGGTCAGCACCTTCACCTCGCCGGCGTAGCCGTCCTGGCGCAGCGCGGCCTGGCCCTTCTCCAGTTCTTCCTGCTTGCGAAAGCGCACCTGCGTGGACACGTCGGGCCGCGTAACGGCCAGCGTGCCGGATTCGCCGCAGCAGCGGTCGCTCTTGATGGCGCCCTCGCCCACCAGCGAACGCACCGTCTTCATCGGATCCTGCAGCTTCATGGGCGTATGGCAGGGGTCGTGGTACATGTAGCGCACGCCCTTGGCCCCTTCGAGCTTGATGCCTTTTTCGAGCAGGTACTCGTGAATGTCGATCAGGCGGCAGCCCGGGAAGATCTTGTCGAATTCGTACCCCGAAAGCTGGTCGTAGCAGGTGCCGCAGCTCACCACGACGGTCTTGATGTCGAGGTAGTTGAGCGTGTTGGCCACGCGGTGGAACAGCACGCGGTTGTCGGTGATGATCTGCTCGGCCTTGTCGTTCATGCCGTTGCCGCGCTGGGGATAGCCGCAGCACAGGTAGCCCGGCGGCAGCACGGTCTGCACGCCCGCATGCCACAGCATGGCCTGGGTGGCCAGGCCCACCTGCGAGAACAGGCGTTCGGAACCGCAGCCCGGGAAATAGAACACCGCTTCCGTGTCCGACGAGGTGGACTTGGGGTCGCGGATGATGGGCACGTAGTTGGCGTCTTCGATGTCCAGCAGCTTGCGCGCGGTCTGCTTGGGCAGCCCGCCCGGCATCTTCTTGTTGACGAAGTGGATCACCTGCTCGCGCAGCGCCGGCTTGCCCACGGTGGCGGGCGGATGCTCGGTCTGCTTGCGCGCCAGGCCGGCCAGCAGGTCATGGGCGGCGCGCTGCACCTTGTAGCCCACGCCCACCATCGCCTTGCGGGTGGCGTTGATGGTGGCCGGATCCTTGGCGTTCAGGAAGAACATGGCGCTGGCCGTGCCGGGGTTGAACGACTTGCGGCCCATGCGGCGCAGCAGCGCGCGCATGTTCATCGACACGTCGCCGAAGTCGATGTCCACCGGACAGGGCGTATAGCACTTGTGGCAGACCGTGCAGTGATCGGCCACGTCCTCGAATTCTTCCCAGTGCTTGAGGCTCACGCCGCGCCGGGTCTGCTCTTCGTAGAGGAAGGCTTCCACCAGCAGCGAGGTGGCCAGGATCTTGTTGCGCGGCGAATACAGCAGGTTGGCGCGCGGCACGTGGGTCGAGCACACGGGCTTGCACTTGCCGCAGCGCAGGCAGTCCTTGACCGAAGCCGAGATAGCGCCGATGTCGCTCTGCTGCATGATGAGCGATTCGTGGCCCATCAGGCTGAAGCTGGGCGTCCAGGCGTGGCGCAGATCGGCGCCGGGCATGAGCTTGCCGGCGTTGAAGTGGCCGTTGGGGTCTACGCGCCGCTTGTATTCCTGGAAGGGAGCCAGTTCGGCTTCGGTCAGGAACTCGTATTTCGTCAGTCCGATGCCGTGCTCGCCGGAAATCACGCCGTCCAGGTCGCGCGCGATCTGCATGATGCGGTCCACGGCCTGGTGCGCCTCGCGCAGCATGCCGTAGTCGTCCGAGTTGACCGGGATGTTCGTGTGCACGTTGCCGTCGCCCGCGTGCATGTGCAGGGCCACGAACACCCGGCTCTTGAGCACGCGGCCGTGGATGGCCACCAGTTCGTCCAGAATGGGCTTGCGGGCCGCGCCCGAGAAGATGCCCTGCAGCCCGGCCAGCACTTCGGTCTTCCAGGACACCCGCACGGTGCGGTCCTGCACCACGTCGAAGAGCCGCGCCTGCGGCTGGGCCGCCACCCGGTCGGCCAGCGCGGCCTGCAGGTGCGACAGCCCCAGGCCGTGCAGATCCGGCAGGGCCTGCGCCAGCGGCATGTCCAGGTTGTCCAGCAGCCACTGCCAGCGCCGGCGGGTATGTTCCAGCAATTCCACCGCCTGGCGCGAGCTTTCGGCCAGCACCTCGGCGCGCGTGGCCTCGGCGTCCTCGGCGTCTTCGGCCTTGCCCAGCGGCAGCGAGCCGCTCTGCAGGAACGACTGCAGCTCGTCGAGCAGACGCAGCTTGTTGCGCGTGGACAGCTCGATGTTGATGCGCTCGATGTGATCCGTGTACTCGCCCATGCGGCTCAGCGGGATCACCACGTCTTCGTTGATCTTGAAAGCGTTGGTGTGGCGGGCGATGGCGGCGGTGCGCGAGCGGTCGAGCCAGAATTTCTTGCGCGCCTCGGCGCTCACGGCCACGAAGCCCTCGCCATGGCGGGTGTTGGCCAGGCGCACGACTTCGCTCGCGGCCGCGGCCACGGCGTTCTCGTCATCGCCCACGATGTCGCCGATCAGCACCATCTTGGGCAGCACGCCGCGCTTGCTCTTGGTGGCATAGCCCACCGCGCGCAGGTAGCGCTCGTCCAGGTGCTCCAGGCCGGCCAGGATGGCGCCGCGCGCGCGGCCCTCGCCATCGAGGTAGCTCTTCACCTCGACGATGGACGGAATGGCGTCGCGGGCCTGGCCGAAGAACTCCATGCACACCGTGCGCGTGTGGCGCGGCATGCGGTGCAGCACCCAGCGCGCCGCGGTGATGAGCCCGTCGCAGCCTTCCTTCTGCACGCCCGGCAGGCCGGCCAGGAACTTGTCGGTAACGTCCTTGCCCAGCCCTTCCTTGCGGAAGCGCCGGCCCTCGATCTCGAGCAGCTCGGTCTTGAGCAGGCGCTCGCCCGGACGCGCCGCGCCATCGAACCACTTGAGCTCGAAGCGGGCCACGTCCACGTCGTGGATCTTGCCCATGTTGTGCGCCAGGCGCGTGACTTCCAGCCAGTTGCCGTCCGGATCCACCATGCGCCACCAGGCGAGGTTGTCCAGCGCCGTGCCCCAGAGCACGGCCTTCTTGCCGCCGGCGTTCATGGCGATGTTGCCGCCGACACAGGAGGCTTCCGCCGACGTGGGATCGACCGCGAACACGAAACCGGCCTGCTCCGCCGCTTCGGCCACGCGCTTGGTGACCACCCCCGCGCCCGTGTGGATGACCGCCACCGGCTCGGACAAGCCGGGCAGGATACAGGACTCCACCTTGCCCAGGCGGTCGAATTTCTCGGTGTTGATGACGGCCGACTTCCACGTGAGCGGAATGGCGCCGCCGGTATAGCCCGTGCCGCCGCCGCGCGGGACGATGGTCAGGCCCAGCCCGATGCAGGCCCGCACCAGCGCGGCCACTTCGTCCTCGGAATCGGGCGTGAGGACCACAAAGGGATACTCCACGCGCCAGTCGGTGGCGTCGGTGACGTGCGACACGCGCGACAGGCCATCGAACTTGATGTTGTCGCGCGCGGTGATCTTGCCCAGCGTCTTCAGCGCCTGCCGGCGCAGCATGGCGGTCTGGTCGAACTCGCCCTCGAAAGCGGCGATGGCCGAGCGCGCGCGCGCCAGCAGGCTTACCACTTTCTCGTCGCGGTGCGGGTCGTGCCCGGCCTCGGCTGGCGCGCCGGGCTCGCGTCGCTTGTCGATCTCGCCCAGCCGGTGGTGCAGCGCGTCGATGAGCTGCTTGCGGCGCTTGGGATTGTCCAGCAGATCGTCCTGCAGATAGGGGTTGCGGCGCACCACCCAGATATCGCCCAGCACCTCGTAGAGCATGCGGGCGGAGCGGCCGGTGCGGCGCTCGCCGCGCAGGTCGGTCAGCAGTTGCCAGGCGTCGTCGCCCAACAGCCGCCCGACGATTTCGCGATCGGAGAACGAGGTGTAGTTGTAGGGGATTTCGCGCAGGCGCGCGGGCGCGGCGGGGGGCAGCGCCCCATTCAGGATATGGCTGGCGAGGGGGGCGTTCATGGAAGCAGCAAGAGTGGGCCCTTAAAAAACCATTTTATGTCATTCGTCTGGATGACCCCGGAATAACCTCGGGGCCATGCCGGCGAGCGGGCGGAATTATATTTGCCCGGGGAAAAACCAGAGCAGCCCGGCCGTCATCACGGCATAGCGCAGGAACTTGCCGATGGCCATGTACAGCACGCAGGGCCAGAACGACAGCCGCAGCCAGCCGGCCACCGCGCACAGCGGGTCGCCCACGGCCGGCAGCCAGGAAAGCAGCAGCGCGGGAGGCCCCATGTGATGCAGCCAATCGTGCGCGCGCCGGTTCCAGCTTCCCCGCATGCGGCCGGCCTCGTCGGCGCGCGGATGCGGGTGGGGATGCTTTTCCTTCCAGCGCTGGTAGGCGCGCTCCGCCCCCAGGCCCATGGCGTAGCTGATGGCTCCGCCGGCCGTGTTGCCCAGCGTGGCCACCAGCACGGCCGGCCAGAACATGTCGGGCGCCAGCTTCACGTAGCCGAAGACGGCGGGTTCGGAACCCAGCGGCAACAAGGTCGCCGACACGAGCGAAACAGCGAAAATCGCGGACAGCCCGACCGACGGCAGCGCAAGCAGGTCCAGCAGCCAGTGGACGGCGGAGAGCAGGGATTCTTCCATGATGGCGCGAGTGTAGCCGCAGCGGCGCGCGCCCCGCGGCCGCGGGGCGCGGAAGCCGCGTATCGCTGTGGTAATCTGGCCCACGGCTTTTTACCCCTTGATCTTTGTCCCGCAGTCCATGTCCACCGATTATCTGAAACGCATCCTGACTTCCAAGGTTTACGACGTCGCGGTCGAGTCGCCGCTAGAAGCAGCCCCCCTGCTCTCGCAGCGAATTTCGAACACGATTCTGCTCAAGCGTGAAGATACCCAGGCGGTGTTCAGCTTCAAGCTGCGGGGGGCCTACAACAAGATGGCCAACCTGCCGCCGGCCGCGCGCAACCGCGGCGTGATCGCGGCCTCGGCTGGCAACCATGCCCAGGGCGTGGCCCTGGCGGCCAGGCGGCTGGGCTGCCGCGCCGTCATCGTCATGCCGACCACCAGCCCGCAGGTGAAGATCGACGCCGTGCGCCGGCTGGGCGGCGAGGTCGTGCTGGCCGGCGAAAGCTTTTCCGACGCCTACGAACACGCGCAGAAGCTCGAAAAGAAAGAAAAGCTCACCTTCGTGCACCCCTTCGACGATCCGGACGTCATTGCCGGGCAGGGCACGGTGGGCATGGAGATCCTGCGCCAGCATCCCGGCCCCATCGACGCCATCTTCGTGGCCATCGGCGGCGGCGGCCTGATCGCCGGCGTGGCCGCCTACGTGAAGCAGCTGCGCCCCGAGATCAAGATCATCGGCGTGCAGACCGAAGACTCCGACGCCATGCTGCGCAGCGTGCGCGCCGGCCGCCGCGTGCAACTCAACGACGTGGGCCTGTTTTCCGACGGCACGGCGGTCAAGATGGTCGCGCGGAAACCTTCAGGCTCACGCGCCAATACGTGGACGATTTCGTGGTGGTCAACACCGACGCCATCTGCGCGGCCATCAAAGACGTGTTCCAGGATACGCGCAGCGTGCTGGAGCCCGCCGGCGCCATGGCCGTGGCGGCAGCCAAGCAGTATGCCGCCGAGCACAAGCTCAAGGACAAGACGCTGGTGGCCATCGCCTGCGGCGCCAACATGAACTTCGACCGCCTGCGCTTCGTGTCCGAGCGCGCCGAGGTGGGCGAAATGCGCGAGGCCGTGTTCGCCGTGACCATGCCCGAGCAGCGCGGCAGCTTCCGCCGCTTCTGCGAACTGGTGGGCGAGCGCAGCGTCACGGAGTTCAACTACCGCATTTCCGACGCGGAGCGCGCGCACGTGTTCGTGGGCCTGCAGGTTTCCTCGCCCGCCGAGCCCGACAAGATCGCGGCCAACTTCCGCCGCCACGGCTTCGACACGCTGGATCTCACCCACGATGAAATGGCCAAGACGCACCTGCGCCACATGGTCGGCGGCCGCTCGGCGCTGGCGCGCAACGAGCTGCTTTACCGCTTCGAGTTTCCCGAGCGTCCGGGCGCGCTCATGCGCTTCCTGAACGCCATGAACCCCGAATGGAACATCAGCCTGTTCCACTACCGCAACCAGGGCGCGGACTACGGCCGCATCCTGATCGGCATCCAGGTTCCCCCGGCCGACAAGAAGCAGTTCCGCAACTTCGTGGCCGAACTCGGCTATCCGCACTGGAACGAGACGGACAACCCCGCCTACAAACTCTTCCTGTAGGCCGAAGACCGGCGTCCGGAATGCGAGAGGGCCTCCTGACGGAGGCCCTTCCCTTCTCTGCGCAAAGCGCGCCCGGTCACAACCTGTAGGGGGGTTCGCTGTCACTCGGCGGCCCACGGAGAACAGGCCGCCCTATTCAGCAAGCTGGAACCGGACGCCCCCCGGGCTTAGAAACGGTGACGCACGCCCACCGCGAAAGCGGTGTCCTTGGCGTCGCGCTGGAACGCGAAGTTGTCGGCGTACGACGCATAGGCGTACAGGTTGGTACGCTTGGAGAAGTCGTAGGTGTAGCCCAGGCTGTACACGTTGAACGTGGCGTCGTCGCCGGTCAGACGGTCGTTCTTCGCGTCGGCGCGCTGCCAGGAACCGAACACGGCGTGGCGGCCCAGCGGCACGGTGGCGCCCAGCATGTACGAATTGGCGCGGAAGCCGTCGGCCAGGGAGAAGGTGCCCAGCTTGCTCATGCCGTCGGGCGTGGTGCCCATGTTCTGGCCGATGAACCAGCCGTCGAAGGTCTGGCCGAAGGCCGCGGCGATCTTCACGACTTCGAAGTCATACGTGCCGCCGACCATGTATTCCTGGATGCGGGCGCTGGACTTGCCGCCGGTCTGGCCATTGGACGGGTTGAAGCGGTCGTACGCGGCGGCCAGGTACAGCGGACCGTTCACGTACTGCGCGCCGGCGGTCAGGATGCGGTTGTTGTTGCCGGTCTGGAACTCTTTCTGCGAAGCGTCCGAAACGGTGTCATCCGCGCTGAACGAGTAGCCCACGCCGAACTTGAAGCCGCCCATGCTGGGGGTCTGGTACAGGACCATGTTGTCCAGGCGCATCGTGTTGGCGCTGCCGAACGTGGTGCCCATGTTGGCGGCGTTGTAGCTGATCGAGAACGGGTCGATGGCGCCGAAGTACTTGGAGGCCAGGTTGGTCTGGCGGCCGAATTCCAGGCGGCCCCAGCTGTCGCTGTCCAGGCCGACGGTGGCCTGGCGGCCCCAGAGGCGGCCGCCTTGCAGCGATTGGCCGTTCATCGGGCCGAAACCGCCTTCCAGATTGAACACGGCGCGCAGGCCGTCGCCCAGGTCTTCCGAACCGCGCAGGCCGAAGCGCGAGCCGCTGCTCACGCCCTGCACGCCGCCGAAGCGGCTTTGCGAGTTGCCGTCGAACTTCACTTTCTCGTAGCCGATACCGGCGTCGATCAAGCCGTACAGCGTGACAGAGTCGGCGGCTTGCGCAGCGCCGGCGAAACCGGCCAGCAGCGCGACGGCCAATAGCGTCTTTTTCATAGGTATCCCCAAAATGGCGAAATGAAAAGGCACCGCGGCGTCCGGGACGGACATTCCGCGTGCCGCTGCATGGGGCAGCGGCGATGCACTGACGCTAGTTTCCCGCCTGCAACAATTCGAAGTAACCCCGATTCCGAATAACAACTTTCCATGGGCGGAATAATCGCACCTGGATTTTCGCGTCCAAGCTCTTCCAACTCAGGCTAACGCGTTGATATCCAACGGGATTGCGCCGGCTTCGGCAGGCGCCTCCGGCAGGCTGCGGCCACCGGGAACCGGGCCGCCGCGGGCTGCGGCTGTTGCGTTTGGGGCACAACAGGCGGCTGCGCAGGCCCGGTCCGCGGATCAGCGATCCTTGGGCGGGTAGTCGAGTTCGCCGAAGGTGTATTCGCCGCGAGCCTTGGCCTGGGCCAGTTCGGCACGGACCTGTTCGCGCGTCTTGCCGGCCGACTGGCGGGCGGGCGCGGCGGAGGTGGAGGCCACGGGCGTTTGCGCGGCCGCGCCCTGGGCGGCGGCAGCGGCGGGCGGATAGTCTTCTTCGCCGAACGTGACCTGGCCGGCGGCCTTGGCGTCCCGCAGCTCCTGCTGGACCTGCTCGCGCGTCTTGCCTTCGGCGTGGGCGGCGGACATGCCCGCCAGGGCTGCGGTAACCATGATTGCGGAAGCCAGGGCTTTCATATGAGGAAACTCCATCCTATCGGTGAACGGCGTCCGCGGCCAGGAGGGTCGACGGGACGATGACAAATTCATTTCTGGGGTCGGAGTATTCCCCGATGACGTATAAGTAAAAACCCTTATTTTGGCGAACATATTTTCAGAGACGGGATAATCGACCGGCTTGCCCGGGAAATTCCGCTCAAAATCTGGGCGGCCGCCACGCAAGCAAGGCGGCACAAGGGCTGCGCGCATTCAGGAATGCGCAAGCTAGGTAACGGAAGATGAAAGCGCCCCGCGGCACGGGATTATTCAGCGCGGATAAAGAGACATTCCCATTGGCGGAACAATAATTCCATTTATCATATGAATCTGCCAATCATGGAATTACAAGCTTCGAGGGCACCATGGACATCCAGCTGAACGACATTGCGCTTTTCGTCGAAGTCGCCAAGCGCAAAAACTTCAGCCACGCCGCCGAAGCGCTCAACATCCCCACCTCCACCCTCTCGCGCCGGGTCAGCGAGCTCGAGCGCAGCATCGGCATGCGCCTGCTCAACCGCAGCACGCGCAAGATCGATCTCACCGAGGCGGGCGCCATCTACTTCGAGCGTTGCCGGCACATCGTGGAAGAAGCGCGCATTGCGCACGACCAATTGCTCGACATGGCAGTGCAGCCCAAGGGACGGTTGCGCATTTCGCTGCCCACCAGCCTGGCGCAGCTCTTCCTGCCGGCCGTCATCCGGGAATTCCGCGAGCAGCACCCCGACATCGAGTGCGATTTCGACCTCGGCATGCGGCCCATCGACCCGATCAGCAATCCGTTCGACCTGATCCTGCGTTTCGGGCAGCAGCCGGATTCCAGCCTGATCTCGCGCAAGATCGTGCTGATGGAGCACCAGCTCTACGCTTCGCCCGAATACCTGGCTCGCCATGGCGAGCCGCGCGTGCCGGCCGACCTCAGCCACCACGAATGCCTGCGCCCCACCATGCGGGAGGAGTCCTCTTTCTGGATGCTGCATTCGGGCGACAAGGTCGAGCGCGTGCAGGTCAGCGGACGCCTCTCGGCCAACAATGTCGGCATGCTGGGCCGCCTGGCGAGCCAGGGCCTGGGCATCACGCCGCTGCTGGTGTTCGACGCCATGAAACGCGCCATCGAGCAGGCCGGGCTGGTGCGGGTGCTGCCCGAATGGAGCCTGACGCCGCTGCCGCTGTTCGCGCTGCTGCCTTCGCGCATGCTGCCCGCCAAGACCAAGGCATTCCTGGACTTCATCCAGCCCCGCCTGTCCGACGCCTGAGCAGCGCCCGCAACGTCAGTCGGGGACGCCTCAGTCGGGGACGCCTCAGTCGGGGACGCCTCAGTCGGGGACGCCTCAGTCGGGGACGCCGTGGCCGGGAGCGTCCTGGCCGACCGCGCCGCTGTCGTACTGGCAGACCGTGAAGAGCGGTGTGCCGGTGGCCGCCACGCGCGCCGAACCGCCCAGATCGGGCAAGTCGATGATGGCGGCCGCCTCGACGACATTGGCGCCCAGGCGCTGCAGCAGCTTGATCGCGGCCAGCATGGTGCCGCCCGTGGCGATCAGGTCGTCCACCAGCAGCACGCGCTGGCCCGTGCGCACCGAGTCGGTGTGCATCTCCACGGCCGAATTGCCGTATTCGAGGGAGTATTCCTCGGCCACCGTGCGAAAGGGCAGCTTGCCCTTCTTGCGCACCGGCACGAAACCCAGGTTGAGTTCATAGGCCAGCACGCTGCCCACGATGAAGCCGCGCGCGTCCACGCCCGCCACCAGGTCGAGGCGCTGGCGCATGTAGCGGTAGACGAACAGATCGATCAGCACCCGGAACGCGCGCGGGTCCTGCAGCACAGGCGTGATGTCGCGGAAAATGACGCCGGGCTGGGGCCAGTCGGGAACGCTGCGGATGGTGCGCCGGATAAACTCGGCGTAGTCTGTCTGCATGGTGGACGATCCCGGATCAATGAAGCAAGCCGCACTATAACCGCGCCGTGCCGCTTAAGCCACCATGGCCGAAGGCAGCTCGCGCAGCACGCGTCCCGCAATTCGCAAATGCGGTCCACCGCACCCTCGGGCAGGCTGGCGTGCGTGGCCAGCACCACGGCGCGGCCGCCGGTCGCCTGCCGCAGATCCGCCAGGAAAGCCGCCTCCGCGGCGGCGTCCAGCCCCGCCGTGGGCTCGTCCAGCACGATCACCGCCGCCGGCGAGAGCAGCGCGCGCGCCAGGCACA
>NZ_LHSJ01000063.1:0-16915 GCF_001270295.1 Achromobacter sp. DMS1
GGCCCAGCTGTCGGCGTGCATGCGGGCGATGAGTTCGGCGTCCTGGCTGCCGGCCAGGCGCAGGACGATCGGCGAAGAGGGCATGGGGCGGGTCGGCTCCTGGGACGGTTCCGGGGAGGCGGCTCGGGCGCGGTTGCCGGATGTGGGCGAGGCCCGCGCGGGAGCGGCCGCCATGGTAGCGGATCGCGGCCGGTTCCTTCGGCGCTTGCTTGCGGGAGCCGGCCCTTGATGGCGGCGGGCGGCGGGAGCCTGCTTGCGCCGCATGATTTCCGCGCGCGCCATTATTTCCATCGAGATTATTCCCACCATTACGGACAGGGTGGGTTAGCGCGCAACCGGAACATCTTGCACACCGACCCGCCGACGTGGCGGGTTTTTCATTTCAGGATGACTCCAGCACCGGACTTCGCTGGACTACGCCACAGCCAGATACAGCAGGTTTATCAAGGACTTAGGCGAATTCAACATATGCCGGTGCTTTCCGAAACTTGACCCGACTTCCCTTCTGTTGGCCCCTAGAAGGCTCCTGGGAACCGGGTCTCTCCGAGGAGTCATCATGGCAAAGATCAAGCTCACCAAGTCCGCTGTCGATGCGGCACAACCCCAGGCGCAGGCCGTCGAACTCCGGGACACGTTGGTGCCCGGCTTCTTGTGCAAGATTACCCCATCGGGTCGCAAGGTGTTCATGCTCCAGTACCGGACGAACGCCGGCGAGCGCCGCAAGCCCGCGCTCGGTCAGTACGGAGAGCTGACCGTCGAACAGGCCCGATCCTTGGCACAGGAGTGGCTGGCTCAGGTACGTCGGGGCGGTGATCCCGGCGCAGCCAAGGCCGAAGCGCGCAAAGCACCTACCGTCGAGGAGCTGTGCAAGAAGTTCATGGAGGATCACTCCAAGAAGCGCAACAAGCCCAGCACCCAGGTCGGCTATCAACGTGTCATCGACCGCTGCATCATCCCGCTGCTGGGCCGCAAGAAGGTCCAGGACGTGAAGCGCCCCGACATTGCCGGGCTGATGGAAAAGTTTTCGTACAAGCCCACCGAGGCGAACAAGGCGTTCAGCATCTTGCGCAAGATGTTCAATCTGGCCGAGGTGTGGGGCTACCGGCCTGATGGCAGCAACCCCTGCCGGCATATCCAGTTGTTTCCGGCTGGCAAGTCCACCCATCTCATCAGCGACGAGGACATGGGCAAGCTGTTCCGACAGCTCGACAAGATCGAGGCCGAAGGGCTGGAGAACTACGTGGTCCCGTTGGCGATCCGCCTGCAGTTCGAGTTCGCTGGCCGCCGTGGCGAAATCGTCTCGCTCGAATGGGAATGGGTCGATCTGGAGAACCGGCGGGTCGTCTGGCCTGATAGCAAGACCGGCGGCATGTCCAAGCCCATGAGCGAGGAAGCCTACCGGCTGCTTTCGACAGCGCCGCACGAATGGCCACGCCCGATCCCTCCCGTCACCAGCGGCATGCCGCGCAGCGCCGGCCCCAGCGCCAGCAGGTCGGCGTTGGACACGGCGTCCACGATGGCGATCTCCACGCCTTCGGACTTCAGCTCGGCGATGCGTTCGGCGATGGCGGCTGCGCCCCGGGCCACCGCCTTGTAGTCGATCAGCCCCACCCGGCGCGCGGTCTGCGCGGCCAGCACGCGCACCAGGTTGGCGTCCGCCATGGGCGTCAGAGGATGGTGGCGCATGCCCGATTCGTTGAGCAGCATGTCGCCCACGAACAGGTAGCCCTTGAACACGGTGCGCTGGTTGTCGGGGAACGCGGGCGTGGCAATGGTGAAGCCCGTGTCCAGCGCGCGCATCAAGGCGTCGGCCACCGGCCCGATATTGCCCTGCGGCGTGCTGTCGAAAGTGGAGCAGTATTTGAAGTAGATCTGCTGCGCCCCCTGCCCGCGCAGCCAGGCCAGCGGCGCCAGCGACAGCGACACCACCTCGGCGGGCGGCGCGGTGCGCGTCTTGAGCGCCACCACGACGGCGTCGGCCCGGGCCTGCAGCGGCCCCTGCGGAACGCCCATGGTCTGCACGGCCCGCATGCCGGCCCGCACCAGGTTGTTGGCCAGATCGGTGGCCCCCGTGAAATCGTCGGCGATGCAGCCCAGCTTGATGCTCATTCGGCCTCCGGCAGCGTGATGCCCGGGAATATCTTGATGACGGCGCTGTCGTCTTCGCGCCCATGACCGGCGCTGGACGCCTGCATGAACATCTGGTGCGCCGTGGACGCCAGCGGCAGCGGAAACTTGCCGTGGCGGGCCGTGTCCAGCACCAGCCCCAGGTCCTTGACGAAGATGTCCACCGCCGACAGCGGCGTGTAGTCGCCCGCCAGCACGTGCGGCATGCGGTTCTCGAACATCCAGCTGTTGCCGGCGCTGTGCGTGATGACTTCATACAGGGCCTGCGGATCCACGCCTTCGCGCAGGCCCAGCGCCATGGCCTCGGCCGCCGCGGCGATGTGCACGCCGGCCAGCAGCTGTTGATGATCTTGACCTTGCTGCCCGTCCCGGCCCGGTCGCCCAGGCGATACACCTTGCCCGCCATGGCCTCCAGCACGCCGCCGCAGGCGGCATACGCCTGCGGGCTGCCGGCGGTCATCATGGTCATTTCGCCGGCGGCCGCCTTGGCCGCGCCGCCCGAGATCGGCGCGTCCAGGTAAAGAATGCCGCGCTCGCGCAGCCTGCCCTCCAGCGCCGCGGACCAGTTCGGATCCACCGTGGAGCACATAACGAACACCGATCCCGGCCGCAGGCCGGCCGCCAGGCCGCCCGCGCCGAACAGCACGTCTTCGGTCTGCGCGGCATTGACCACCACGCTCACCACCACGTCGCATCCTGCGCAGCTGCGCCAGCGACGCGCAGGCCACGCCGCCCTGCGCCGCGAAGGCGGCGCAGGCTTGCGGCCGTATGTCGTAGACGTGCACGGCATACCCGGAGCGGCGCAGGCTTTGCGCAATGCCGACGCCCATGGCGCCCAGCCCGATCACGCCCACGTTCCTGCCTGCCTGGGAAGATTCCATGTGTGCCTCCTTTGCGGCCCGCGCGCCTCAGCGCCCGAGATCGTCGTCCATATAGGCGCGAACGATGGCGGCGAAGTCGCCGTCGCCCTTGAATCCCAGCCGTTCGGCCCGCGCCGTGTCCCAGCGCGCGGGCCAGCTCCCCACGATGCGTTCCACGCGCTCGTCGGCCTGCCAGCGGATGCGCGACGCCGTTTCTTCGCCCGCGATGTCGCGCAGGGCCTGCACCATATCGGCCACCGTGACCGACACGCCGGGAAGATTGATGGGGCGGCGGTCGGCCGCCGCATGGGCGGGCAGTTCCGCGCCCGCCACCAGCGCCTGCACGGCGCGGCGCGGCGACAGCAGCCACAGCCGGGGTGCCCGCCGCCACGGGGCAGATCGCGGATTCGCCATTGAGCTGAGCTCGCGGATGATGCCGCTCGCGAACGAAGAAGCCGCCGCATTGGGCCGGCCCGGCCGCACGCTGATGGTGGGCAGGCGCAGCGTCCATCCGTCGACGAAGCCCCGCCGCGTGCAGTCGGCCAGCAGCAGTTCGGCCATGGCCTTCTGCGCCCCGTAGGACGACTGCGGGTTGAGCGCGGTGTCGTCCCGCACCACCTCCGGCAGCGCGCCGCCGTATACCGCCACCGAACTGGTGAACACCACGCGCGGGCAATGGCCCAGCTGGCGGCAGCGCTCCAGCAGCGCCCGCGATGCGTCGAGATTGATGCGCATGCCCAGGTCGAAGTCGGCCTCGGCCTGCCCGCTCACCACCGCGGCCAGGTGGAAGATCACGCGCGTCTTCGCATCGATGGCGCGCTCCAGCACGGCCGGGTCGGAGATGTCGCCCGCCATGGCCCGCACTCTGGCGTCGCCGAAGTCGGGGGCGGCGGCGAGATCCAGCAGATCGATGCGGGCAATGGGTTCCAGCGAGCCGTCTTCGCGCCGCAGCCCGCCCTGGCCAGCAACTGGCGGGCCAGGCGCTGGCCCAGGAAACCGGCGCCGCCGGTAATCAGGATATTCATGGAATGTGCTCGGAAAGCGGCGCCTCGGGCGCCGGACAGGACGGAAAGAAAAAGAGAACGCGGAGCGCAGGCATGCCCGGCCGCTCAGTCGTGCGCGCCGAAAACGGCGCGCAATTCCTCGATGGCCGCGGGCGGCAGCGGCTCGGGGCGGGGCGAGGTCATGAGCCACAGACGCGCGGTTTCCTCCAGCTCCTCCAGCGCGTGCGCGGCCTGCGACACCGAGCGCGCCCACACGATGGGGCCCAGCCGCTCGAAAAGCGCGCCGCGCACCCTGCCCGCCAACGCCGCCACCTGCGCGCCGCCTGCGGATCGCCCGGCCGCCGGTAGCGGACCAGCGGGATGCGCCCCACTTTCATGACCTGATAAGGCGTGATCGGCGGCAGCACCTCGTCTTCGCGCCACACGCCGGCCAGGGTCAGCGCCACCAGGTGCGTGGAATGGGTGTGGACGATGCCGCGCGCCGAGGGATCGGCCGCATAGACGCCCCGGTGCAGCGCCAGCGTCTTGGAAGGCCTGCCGCCCGAAACCGGATTGCCGCCTGCATCCACCTTGGCCAGCTCGGCGGGATCGAGCCGGCCCAGGCAGGCGTCGGTGGGCGTGATGAGCCAGCCATCGTCCAGGCGCGCGCTGATATTGCCGGCGGACCCGACCGTATAGCCGCGGTTGTAGAGACTCGCTCCCACGGCGCAGATTTCCTCGCGGATGCGGGACTCCTGGCTCATGCCGCGCTCCGGCGCGATAAAGCGCGGCATCGCCTCGGGGCCTGCGTCATGCTCGTCTCCTCGATGATTTATCGGATCATCATACAAATTTGGCGGCAAGGCGGCACGCGGAGTAACCCTGAAACCCCTGGCCACGCCCCTCGCGGCAGCCTCTCGCCCCGTATCGTCTCGGACGAACGGACGCGCTCAGAGACTGCGCGCCCTCAGCGCGGCGCGCCAGCGCGCTTGGCCGGCGCCCTCGAGCGAAGGGCCGTCCGCGCTCATGAACGGACGGCGCGGCGCCATGAGGGCTGGTGGCGGACTGGCGCGCCGGCCGCGCCCGATAGGCCGCCAGCGCCGCGAGGCAGGCATCGCGCACCCGGTGCGGAACAATGGAGTCGATGTTGTCCGAGCCGTCGTCCGGCACCACGTCGCGGGCATGATCGCGCCGCCAGAACCATTCGGGATTGGGCTCGTTGAAAACGCCCACGTATGGCACGCCGGCCGCCTGCGCGATGTGCGAAGGGCCGCAGTCGTTGGCCACGATCAAACGGGCGGGCAGCATCATGGCCGCCAGCTCCGGCACGGTGCGGCAATGCTCGATGCGGAAATCGGGGCGCGCCAGCGCGCGCAGCAGCGACCAGCTCCCGCGCCTCGTCGGGCCCCAGCACGAAGGTGAATCGCGCGTCCGGCCCCAGCGCGGGCTTGAGCAGGCCGCCAGCGCGATGTAGCGCCCGATGTCCCAGCGCTTGAACGCGCCCGAACCGCCGCCCGGAATGAAGACCACGTCGGCGGGGGCACCCGGCCGCGCACGGCGCGCGGCAAGCGCGCCGAAACACTGCCTGGCGGCGGTTTCCGGATCCACCGGACGATAGGTCGAGAGCATGCGCAGGCCCGACAGGCCGATGTACTCGGACTCGTCCTTGACGTGATGGTGCGTCCACACCGCGTCGGTGAGCCGCGCATGGCGGTAGCCCATGCGCAGGGGCGGGCGGCGCAGCAGATTGATCAGGCCGAAGCGCTCGCTGGTGTGATGGAGGTTGACCGACATCATCGCGTGGCGCGGCAGGCTGGCGAGCTGGCGGCGAAAGTCCGGCGCCATGACGAACTCGTCCACCCACGGCAGGTCGCGGTAGAAACTGCCCACGTCATACTTGGACACCACGCGCAGCCGCTTGCGCGGCCACCATTGCGCGAGCTGGTACAGCGTGGGAAACGCCACGATCTGGTCGCCGTAGCGAAAATGGCTGCGCAGGAAAACAACGATATCGGACATGAACCGGCATTGCGGGGCAACCGCCCGCCAAACAAAACACGCGGGCAGGCTAGCACGCGCGACTCGGCTCAATGTCTCGAAGGTTTACGAAAGCGCTCAGCGTTGCAGCTTCTTGGACGCGCTTCGCCCGCGCGCCCGCGCGGCCGCACGATTCGGAGAGAAGGCGATACAGACCGGATACATTACATCGGCACGGGCCATGCCCGCGCCGTTCCGCGGTTCCGCGGTTTCGATTGCACTCCCCAGCCAGCGCCGAGGCAACAAAAAAACCGGCACCGCTTGCGCGATACCGGCTCTTGCCGATGGAATTCCACCGAGAATTCGACCACATGAGTGGTCGGGGCGAGAGGATTCGAACCTCCGACTCCTGCGTCCCGAACGCAGTACTCTACCAGGCTGAGCTACGCCCCGATTCCGATGCAGTGGTTTCCTGCGGTTTTAGTACACGGGAAAACCGCCTGCTCGTCTTTTTTCGCTAGCGATCTCTGTTCACCGCGAAAGCGCAGAATTCTAGCAGAGATTTTCGGTAAATGGAAGCGGGGTAGCAGGAAAGCGCATCGCTGGCCAGCCTGGCTTCGGCCTCGGCGGCCTTCATGGCGTGGTCCAGCGCGTCGGTGGCCTGGATGGCGGCCGCCACGGCGGCGAAGTCGGCATCGCCCGTGCGGATGGCATCGCGGATCAGTTGCTGCTGCTGCGGGGTGCCCACTTCCATGACGCGGATGAACGGCAGGGTCGGCTTGCCTTCGCGCAGGTCGTCGCCCACGTTCTTGCCCAGGGCGGCCGCATCGCCACGGTAGTCGAGCACGTCGTCCACGATCTGGAAGGCCGTGCCGACGTGGCGGCCATAGGCCGCGGCCGCGTCTTCCTGTTCGGGCGTGGCGCCGGCCAGCACGGCGCCCACCCGGGCGGCCGCCTCGAACAGCTTGGCCGTCTTGTAGCGCACGACCTGCAGGTAGCGCTCCTGCGAAACGTCGGGGTCGTGTACGTTGAGCAGTTGCAGCACCTCGCCTTCGGCGATGACGGTGGTGGCCTCCGACAGAATGCTCATGATGCGCATCGAGTCCGCCTCGACCATCATCTCGAACGACCGGGAATACAGGTAGTCGCCCACCAGCACGCTGGCCGCGTTGCCGAACACGGCGTTGGCCGTCTCGCGCCCGCGGCGCAGGTCCGACTCGTCCACCACGTCGTCGTGCAGCAGCGTGGCGGTATGGATGAATTCGACCACGGCGGCCAGCAGGTGGTGCCGCTCGCCCTCGTAGCCCAGCGCGCGCGCCACCATGAGCACCAGGGCCGGACGCATGCGCTTGCCGCCCGCCCCGATGATGTAGTCGCCTATCGTACGGATCAGCACCACATCGGAATTCAGCCGCTGGCGGATGACCGCGTCGACGGCTTTCATGTCGTCAGCTATGGGGGCAATGAGCGCGGGGAGATTCAAGACGTATCCGGAGAGTGAAGCGAGCCAGGGTAGGCTCTTGCCGCAAGGCCGCCACGGGGCGGGGGATTCGACCAGCGATTATACGGGCTGCGACCGGATCGTTCCGGCTCCGGCCGCGCCGGCGTTCGCCGCGCGGGCGGCTGCCCGCCCGATACGCGCGCGCCACGGCTAAGCCCTTAGTGGGCAAGGTCTTTTTGACTTTTTCCACAGGCGCGGCTAGAATTTCCGATTCGGCTAGCAATGGCCGGAATTGCGTCGGCTGCGGGCGTTTGCCTGGGCGGGTGCGCGGAAAGCCGCAGGCAGGGGCCAGGCATTGTGTCCGGAGGCGCCAGTTGAAAGCCCGCGGCAAATCCGAGGCCCAAGCCGGGAATCCCGAACAAACCCGGGATGTCCGGCCCGGATGCCTATCTCGGATACCCAACCCGGATACCCGAACCTGGCTTCCGAAACTTCCGCGAGCGCCCCGCAGCCATTACCCATTTAAGGAAATACCCCCATGTACGCGGTCATAAAAACCGGCGGCAAGCAATATCGTGTTGCTGCTGGCGAAAAACTCAAGATAGAACAGATACCGGCTGACATTGGGCAAGAAATCACCCTGGACCAGGTGTTGTCCGTGGGCGAAGGCGACCAGCTCAAGGTTGGCACGCCCCTCGTCTCGGGCGCCGTGGTCAAGGCGACGGTTCTTGCGCAAGGCCGCCACGACAAGGTCAAGATCTTCAAGATGCGCCGTCGCAAGCACTATCAGAAGCATCAGGGCCACCGTCAGAACTACACCGAAATCCGCATCGAAGCCATCACGGCCTGATCGGATCCGGCACCACATTAGCAGGAGCTAAACATGGCACAGAAAAAGGGCGGCGGCTCTACGCGTAACGGTCGCGACTCAGAATCGAAGCGACTGGGCGTCAAGGTTTTTGGCGGCCAACAGATCCCGGCTGGCTCGATCATCGTGCGCCAGCGCGGCACCCGTTTCCACGCTGGCGTGAACGTCGGCATGGGCAAGGACCACACGCTGTTCGCGCTGGTCGACGGCAAGGTTCAATTCGGCTACAAAGGCGCATTGAACAAGCAGACCGTGTCGGTCGTGGCCGAATAATCGGGCCACCCATCCGCTGGCGCGGCATGCCGCGCCGGCACACGGCAAAAGCCCTGCCGCATGCGGCAGGGCTTTTTGTTTTAGGGCAGAATGAACGCCATGCCCCCGGCGCCGCTGCGTGCGGACGCCCGGCGCCACCGGCGCGACGCCCCTCTTCATTATTCACACGCGCAGACATCATGAAATTCGTAGACGAAGCCACCATCGAGGTCATCGCCGGCAAAGGCGGCAATGGCGTGGCGAGCTTTCGCCGCGAGAAATTCATTCCCAAGGGCGCCCGGACGGCGGCGACGGCGGCCGGGGCGGCAGCATCTATGCCGTGGCCGATCGCAACATCAACACGCTGATCGACTTCCGCTACGCGCGCCTGCACCGGGCCAAGAACGGCGAAAACGGCCGTGGTTCCGACCAGTACGGCGCGGCGGCTCCCGACATCACCCTGCGCGTGCCTGTGGGCACCATGATCCACGACGCCGAGACCGGCGAGCTGCTGTTCGACCTGAACCGGCATGGCCAGAAGGTCACGCTGGCCGCGGGCGGACAAGGCGGCATGGGCAACATCCATTTCAAGTCCAGCGTGAACCGCGCGCCGCGTCAATGGACGCCCGGCAAGGAAGGCGAGCACCGCGTCCTGCGCATGGAGCTGAAGGTGCTGGCCGACGTGGGCCTGCTGGGCCTGCCCAATGCGGGCAAGTCCACGCTCATCAGCCGCATCTCGAACGCCAAACCCAAGATCGCCGACTACCCGTTCACCACCCTGCACCCCAACCTGGGCGTGGTGCGCACCTCGCCCTCGCGCAGTTTCGTGGTGGCCGACATCCCGGGCCTGATCGAGGGCGCGTCCGAAGGCGCGGGCCTGGGCCACCTGTTCCTGCGCCACCTGGCGCGCACGCGCGTGCTGCTGCACCTGGTGGACGTGTCCAGCCCCGATCCCGACCAGGATCCCATCGAGCAGGCCGTACAGGATGCGCGCGCCATCGTGGAGGAACTGCGCCGCTACGATCCCGCGCTGGCCGGCAAGCCGCGCTGGCTGGTCCTGAACAAGCTCGACATGGTCGAAGACCCGGACGCGGTCAAGAAGCGTTTTTGCGAGTTGTACGGCTGGACCGGTCCCGTGTTCGGCATCTCCGGCCTGTCCGGCGAAGGTACGCAGGACCTGATCTGGGCGCTGCAGGACTACCTGGACGCCCAGCGCGAGAAAGACCAGGAGGCGCAAGACCGCGCCGACGGCTCCTACGTGGCCGAAGACCCCCGCTTCGACGAAACGCGTTCCGACGCCCTGCCCCCCGACGCGCCGCGCGGCGGTGACGAATAAGCCATAATCGCATTCCTTCCGATCGGGTTTTTTCGCGCCGCAGTCCGTTTACACGCAGTACGCCGTCATCATGTCCGTCGAATCCGCTTCCTCCGTGTCCGTCGTCGCCAGCGCCCAGCGGCTGGTCGCCAAGGTCGGTTCCTCGCTGGTCACCAATGAAGGGCGCGGCCTGGACCGCGCGCCGTGGCGCACTGGGCCGCGCAGATCGCCGCGCTGCGCAAGCACGGCAGGCAGGTGGTGCTGGTGTCCAGCGGCGCCATCGCCGAAGGCATGGCGCGCCTGGGATGGCGCAAGCGTCCGTCGGTCATGCACGAGCTGCAGGCTGCGGCCGCCGTCGGGCAGATGGGTCTTTGCCAGGCCTACGAGGCCGCCTTCGCCGAACATGGCCTGCGCACGGCCCAGATCCTGCTGACGCACGAAGACCTGGCCGACCGGCACCGCTACCTGAACGCGCGCAGCACGCTGTTCGCCCTGCTGCGCATGGGCGTGGTGCCCATCGTCAACGAGAACGACACCGTGGTCACCGACGAGATCCGGCTGGGCGACAACGACACGCTGGGCGCGCTGGTGACGAATCTCATCGAAGCCGACGCGCTCATCATTCTTACCGATCAGCGCGGCCTGTACGACGCCGATCCGCGCAAGAACCCGGACGCGCGATTTCTCTCGCACGTGCAGGCCGGCGACCCGGCCCTGGAAGCCATGGCGGGCGGCGCCGGCACGGGCATCGGCACGGGCGGCATGCTGACCAAGGTGCTGGCGGCCAAGCGTGCCGCGCACAGCGGCGCCCACACCGTGATCGCCTCGGGGCGCGAGCGCAACGTGCTGACGCGGCTGGCCGAAGGCGAATGCATAGGCACCGAACTGCGGGCCGTGCTGCCAGTGTGGTCGGCGCGCAAGCAGTGGCTCGCCGATCACCTGCGGCTGCGCGGCCGCGTGGTGCTCGACGACGGCGCCGTGCAGGCGCTGCTGCAAGACGGCAAGAGCCTGCTGCCCATCGGCGTCACCGCCGTGGAAGGCGAGTTCGGGCGCGGCGACGTGGTGTCGTGCGTGGACGGCGCCGGCCGCGAATGCGCGCGCGGACTCATCAATTACTCATCGGCGGACACCCGCCGCATCCTGCGCCAGCCATCGAGCCAGATCGCGCGCATCCTGGGCAGCATGACCGACCCGGAACTCATGCACCGCGACAACATGGTAGTGCTGTAGCGGGTGGTGCTGCCGCGCCGCCGGCCGAAGCGTCCGCCCGCGCGGCAGCGGGGCGAAGCATGAGCGGCGCGTGCGTTCAGGCCTCGACGATCGCTTCGCAGAACTCGGCCTGTGCAGGCAGCATCATGTAGCCCCAACCCCGCACGGCGACCACCGGCAGGTCGATGTTCAGCCGGCGGGCCTTGCTGCGCAGGCGCGATACCAGCACGTCGACCCGTCGCGCGCCGTCGTGAGCGGCTTCGGAACAAGATGGAAAGAAGCGTTCGCGCGCCAGGCACTGGCCCGGCGCGTTCAGCAGGCGGATGAAAAAGGCACGCTCGTTCGCGGTGAGGGGCAGCCGCTCGCCAGCGGGCCCGGCCAGCACGCTGGCCTGCCCGTCCACGTGCCAGCACGGGCGGGCCGGGCACGGCTCGCCGGCGCCGCTCAGGTTGCGCAGCAGCGCGTCCCATCGCGCGCCTCGATGGCGGCGGACAGGGCAGGTGTCGGCCCCGGCATCGAGCGCGGCAATACGGCTGGCAGGCGCTGGCGTGGGCCTGCCATACCAGGGCGGCGCCCGGCGCGGCCTGGCGCAAGGCGGCAATGCGCTGCGGGATCTGCTCGCACTCGCCCTGCACGACGACCGCTTCGGCGCTGAAATTGCGCAGGTCGGCGAATACGCGCTCCCAGGATTGGTATTCGACGACACGCCAGCGATAACCGCGCAATGCCTGCGCAAGCGCGGCGTCGGCCGCGTTGTGGATCTGCACCATGAAGACGCAGCCCGTTTGCCGCATGGGATGTCTCCTACGCTCATATCACCTAGGTGATAGTTATAACCACCAACGTGTTTTAGCGGCAAGCTTCAATCGACGCGTGAGAACATTTTCGGACCGACTGAAGCATGCCCGGCTTTTGCGTGGCTACACGCAAAAGGATCTTGCGCGGCTGTCGCGCCTGTCGCAAAGCGCCATCGGCAGTTACGAGAGCGGGCTGCGCCAATCCAGCCGCTCGCTGCGCAAGCTGGCGCACGTGCTGAAGGTCGAGGTGGAGTGGCTGGAAACGGGCAAGGGCCCCATGGAGCCGCCGCTCGAAAGCTACGATCTGAGCAATACGCTGCCGCCCGTCATCGTGGCCGACTCGGCCAACCGCACAAGCCGGCGCCCGCGTCCGCAGGCGCCGTGGCCCTTCCCCAATATCTCTCCTTCGCGGTTCGACGCGCTGTCTCCCGCCGAGCGCCTGCTGCTCGAGGAACTGAACAAGACTTTTCTCGATACCGTGCAGGCGCAGCGGACGCCGCGTCCGCGCGGCCGCAAATCCGGCTGAGCACGCCGCCGTCCGGCGCGCCAATGCAAAACCCCGGCCTGGACGGCCGGTTTGCATTGAGAGCCCCGCGCGCTCGAGGAATCAGGGCTTGGAAGCGGGCGCGGGCGCCGTGGGAGCGCCGGCCGGGCGGCGGGGGCGTCGCCGCGGATCTTGGCCGCGATTTCGGAGGCCGCCTGGGCCGAGGATACGCTGAACGCCAGCACGCCGCGGTTGAGCGGCTCGCCGATGCGCGGCGCGGCGATGAGTTCGCGGTCGATCACGAGCGCGAGCATGTTGCCCACGTTCTTGGTGCTCACTTCGGTCAGCTTGCGCGCGCCGGCTTCGGAAAAGCGCAGACCCACGAAGTTCTTGCCCTGGCGGTCGACCAGGGCCGCCGCTTCGGTGAGGTCGGCGCGCGTCAGTACGGGCTGCTGCTGCATGTACAGCTTGCCGTCGGGCAGGCTGACTTCGACCAGGCCCGGCGCCGACTGCGTCTGCGCGACATAGAACTCCACCGTGGAAGCAGTGGCCGGAGAGCTCGCCGGGGCCTGCTGCTGGCCCGCCTGCTGCGTGGCGTCGGCGCCGGAGCTCTTAGTCGGGGCGGTCTTGCAACCCGCAAGCGCCAAAGTCACGACCATGAGGGCGGGCGCCAGTTTGCGTAGTGTCAGTTGCATGCTCGATTCCTTCTTTAATGGACTAAGAAGCCGGACGGCTTTGCGGCGTCCGGCGCACTGAAAAAAGTGTACAGAAGCTGAAAGGCGGTGTGGCCGCAGACTGATTCCAAATGTAAAGCGTTAATACGACCCGCGGATTGCAGCGTGCGTAGCCGCCCCGCGCGCGCAGGCTCTATACTTCGGCTTCGTGCAGGGGTACTCGCCGCTGCCCTTTCCGGGCCGCGGCGTGTTGAGAGAGTCCCTTCGTACCAGTACGGATAATGCCGATGCTGGGAGCCGTCTTCCCGTCCAGCGCGCCGCGCCGCGGGAATTCCTTCCCGATCGGCTCCAACCTTTCGTTTGGAGCTTTCCATGAACGCCAATCCCAAATTCCTGGCCGCCACCGCCGAAGTGGACGCGGCGCCGTCGCGCCTTTGCCCCGTTCCCGCAAGGTGTACCAGACCGGCACGCGGCCGGACATCCGCGTGCCCTTCCGGGAAATCGAGCAGGACGACACGCCGACCATGTTCGGCGGCGAGAAGAACCCGCCGCTGACAGTCTACGACACCAGCGGTCCGTATACGGACCCGGACGTCAAGATCGACATCCGCCGCGGCCTGCCGGAGCTGCGCCGCGCCTGGATCGAAGAACGCGGCGACACGGAATTGCTGGCTGGCCCGACCAGCGAATACGGCAAGCAGCGCCTGACCGACCCGAAGCTGACCGCCATGCGCTTCGACCTGCGCCGCCCGCCCCGCCGCGCGCGCAGCGGGGCCAACGTAACGCAGATGCACTATGCCCGCCGCGGCATCATCACGCCCGAGATGGAGTTCGTGGCCATCCGCGAGAACCTGCGCCGCGAGCAGTACCTGCAATCGCTGCGCGACAGCGGCCCCGAAGGCGAGAAGCTGGCCCGCCGGCTGCTGCGCCAGCATCCGGGCCAGTCTTTCGGCGCGTCCATTCCCGCGGCCATCACGCCCGAGTTCGTGCGCGACGAGGTCGCGCGCGGCCGCGCCATCATCCCGGCCAACATCAACCATCCGGAAATCGAGCCCATGGCCATCGGCCGCAATTTCCTGGTGAAGATCAACGCCAACATCGGCAATTCCGCCGTCAGTTCCGGCATCGGCGAGGAAGTGGAGAAAATGACCTGGGCCATCCGCTGGGGCGGCGACACGGTCATGGACCTCTCCACCGGCAAGCACATCCACGAGACGCGCGAGTGGATCATCCGCAACTCGCCGGTGCCGATCGGCACGGTGCCCATCTACCAGGCGCTTGAGAAAGTGGACGGCAAGGCCGAGGAGCTGACCTGGGAGATCTTCCGCGACACGCTGATCGAGCAGGCCGAACAGGGGGTGGACTACTTCACCATCCATGCCGGCGTGCGCCTGCCCTTCATTCCCATGACCGCCGACCGCATGACGGGTATTGTCTCGCGCGGCGGCTCCATCATGGCCAAGTGGTGCCTGGCGCATCACAAGGAAAGCTTCCTCTACGAACGTTTCGAGGAAATCTGCGAAATCATGAAGGCGTATGACGTGAGCTTCTCGCTGGGCGACGGCCTGCGGCCGGGCTCGGGCTACGACGCCAACGACGAGGCGCAGTTCGCCGAACTCAAGACGCTGGGCGAACTGACCCGGATCGCCTGGAAGCACGACGTGCAGGTCATGATCGAAGGCCCGGGCCACGTGCCGATGCAGATGATCAAGGAGAACATGGACCTGCAGCTCGAGCACTGTCACGAAGCGCCGTTCTATACCCTGGGGCCGCTCACCACCGACATCGCGCCGGGCTACGACCACATCACCTCGGGCATCGGCGCGGCGCTGATCGGCTGGTACGGCACGGCAATGCTCTGCTACGTGACGCCGAAGGAACACCTGGGCCTGCCTAACAAGAAAGACGTGAAGGACGGCATCATCACGTACAAGATCGCGGCCCACGCGGCGGACCTGGCCAAGGGCCATCCGGGCGCAGCGATCCGCGACAACGCGCTGTCCAAGGCGCGTTTCGAGTTTCGCTGGGAAGACCAGTTCAACCTGGGCCTGGACCCGGATACGGCGCGCGAGTTCCACGACGAGACGCTGCCCAAGGATTCGATGAAGGTCGCGCATTTCTGCTCCATGTGCGGCCCGCACTTCTGCAGCATGAAGATCACCCAGGACGTGCGCGACTATGCCGCGTCGCTGGGTGTGAGTGAAAAAGAAGCCCTGCAGAAGGGCATGCAGGAAAAGTCGGTGGAGTTCGTGCGGAAGGGGGCCGAGGTTTATCACCGGCAGTGAGGGCCTGCTGAAGCGGAGTTTGCGGGTCTGCCGGGGCGCGGCTTGGGTTCTTGGGCCGCCCGGCACTCGAACCTCGACCGCCGGCCGGGACGGGCCGCGTGCCTGGGGGTCGCGCCACGGGCGCAGGCGGAGGGGAATCCTGCGACGCCCGCCCCGCACCGGCCGCGCGAGCGGCCTTGCGGGCCTCGCGCGGCGTCTTGCGTCGTGATGATGACGCTTCGCGTGCGGCATGGGCGCCGGTTTGGCGTCCGCCTCTTTGGAGGCAGTCAAGCCGGACTGACATGGCGGGTCTGCCGGCATCCCTCCGCAGTCTCGCCCGCGCACGCTCTCCCGATGCGCGCCAGCGCGCATGCCAGACTGACATCCGGGCGCCCGAAAACTTAGAGCAACTTCCCCGGATTCATGATCCCCGCAGGATCCAGCACCGCCTTGATCTCCCGCATCAAGCGCAACTCCAGCGGATTCTTGCTGTGCAGGAAATGGTCCCGCTTCAACTGCCCGATTCCGTGCTCCGCCGAAATGCTGCCGCCGTAGCGATTCACCTCGTCCAGCACGGCATCCGTGATCGCCGCCCCGTGCGCCGCCGCCCAATCGCGGTCGCGCGGCCGGGCGCGACAGGTTGTAGTGGAGATTGCCGTCGCCGAAGTGGCCGAAGATGTACGGCCGGATATCGGGGTACAGGGCCCGCACCCGCGCCTCGGCGGAAGCCATGAAATCGGGAATGCGCTCGATAGGCAGCGAAACATCGTGCTTGAGGTGCGGGCCATCGGCGCGCTGCGCCTCCGAGATTTCCTCGCGCAGCTTCCACAGCGCCTGCAGCTGCGCCAGCGAGGCCGAGACGGCCGCGTCCAGGCACAGCCCCTCTTCGAGCGCCTGGCCGATCACGCTTTCGAGCAGCGCATTGAGCGCCGCCTCGTCGGCCGTGTCGGCCAGCTCCACCAGCACGTAGGCCGGATAGCGCTGGGCAAAGGGTTCCTGCACGCCCTCAGCGTGCTTCAGCACCAGGTCTACGCAGTCGCCGGAAAAGAATTCGAACGCCTGCAGGCGCGCGCCGCACTTCTGGAACAGCAGCTCGAAAAGCCGCAGGGCCTGCATGGGCGACTCCACCGCCGCCAGCACCACCGAACGCACGTCGGTCCGGGGAAACAGCCGCAGCGCCACCGCGGTGATCACGCCCAGCGTGCCTTCGGAACCGATCAGCAGCTGCTTGAGGTCGTAGCCCGTGTTGTCCTTGCGCAGCGTGCGCAGGCCGTGGAACACCTCGCCGGTGGGCAGCACGGCTTCCAGGCCCAGCACCAGCTCGCGGGCCATGCCGTAGCGCACCACGTTGACGCCGCCGGCATTGGTGGCGACGTTGCCGCCGATCTGGCTGGAATCCTCGGCCGCCAGCGACAACGGCAACAGGCGCCCGGCTTCCTGCGCCGCGCGGCGCAGATTACCCAGGATGCAGCCCGCCTCGGCCACCATGGTATTGGCGATGGTGTCGATGGAACGGATGGCGTTCATCCGATCCAGGCTGAGCACCACGTTGGGCGGCGAGGCGTCCGGCGTCGCGCCGCCGCACAGCCCGGTATTGCCGCCGCGCGGCACCACGGCCACGCCGGCCTGCTGGCGCTGCGCGAGGCAGGCCGCGACCTCTTCCG
>NZ_LHSJ01000064.1:0-16271 GCF_001270295.1 Achromobacter sp. DMS1
CACGCCCGACGGCTCGGGCAGCGCCGTGCTGCTTTCCACCGCACGCCTGAACCGCGTGCGCGCCATCGACACCGACAACGACACCATCACCGTGGAGGCGGGCTGTGTGCTGCAGGCCGTGCAGGAGGCCGCGGCGCAGGCGGGCCGGCTGTTTCCGCTCAGTCTGGCCGCCGAGGGGAGCTGCACCATCGGCGGCAACCTGGCCACCAACGCCGGCGGCACGCAGGTGCTGCGCTACGGCAATACGCGCGACCTGACCCTGGGACTGGAAGTCGTCACCGCCGAAGGCGAAATCTGGAACGGCCTGCGCGGCCTGCGCAAGGACAACACCGGTTACGACCTGCGCGACCTGTACATCGGCAGCGAAGGCACGTTGGGCGTCATCACGGCCGCCACGCTGAAGCTCTTCCCGCGGCCCGTGGCGTCCTGCACCGCGCTGCTCACGCTGGACAGCATCGACGACGCGGTGGAGCTGCTGTCGCGCGCCCGCGCCGGGTTCGGCGCTTCGCTGACCGGCTTCGAGCTGATGGGCGGCGATTGCCTGCAGGCCGTGGTGCGCCTCTTCCCGCAGCAGCGCCTGCCGTTCGAGGGCGAGTCCGCCGCTTCGCCATGGTTCGCGCTGCTCGAGCTTTCCGACAGCGAAAGCGAGGAGCATGCGCGCGAGCGCTTCGAGACGGTGCTGGGCGAGGCCATCGAGGCAGGGCTCGTCAAGGACGCGGCCATCGCGGCCAATGTGGCGCAGAGCAAGGCGCTGTGGCACTTGCGCGAGAGCATCCCGCTGGCCGAGGCCGAACTGGGCAAGTCGGTCAAGCACGACGTCTCGATTCCCATTTCCGCCATCGCCGGCTTCGTGCACAAGACCAACGCGCTGCTGCAGGCGCGCTTTCCCGGCGTGCGGCACGTGATCTTCGGCCACCTGGGCGACGGCAACCTGCATTACAACGTCGCCAGCGCGGCGGGCCAGACCGAAAGCGAGCTGCTGGCGCTGCAGAGCGAAATCTACGGCGTGGTGCACGACAGCGTGCAGGCGCACGCCGGGTCGATCAGCGCCGAGCATGGCGTGGGCCAGCTCAAGCGCGACGAGTTGCCGCGCTACAAGAGCGCGGTGGAGCTGGCGCTCATGCGGCGCATCAAGCGCGCGCTCGATCCCCAGGGCCTGATGAATCCGGGCAAGGTACTGCAGGCCTGAGCGTCCGCGGCGTCACGTCGGAAGCCACGCGCATGTCCATGAACCCCGCTCCGGGCGCCAACCATCGCATCCTCATCGTCGAGGACGACGAGGTCATCGCCGGCAACCTGTACACGTTTCTCGAAGCGCGCAAGTTCCTGCCCGACGTGGCGTACAGCGGGCCGGCGGCGCTGCAGCGGCTGGCCGAGCAGCATTTCGATGCGGTGATCCTCGACATCGGGCTGCCGGGCATGGACGGCAACGCCGTGCTGCACACCCTGCGCAACGACCGGCGCCAGGCGGTGCCGGTGCTCATTCTCACCGCGCGCGACAGCCTGGACGACAAGCTGGCCGGCTTTTCGCACGGGGCCGACGACTACCTCACCAAGCCTTTCGCCCTGCTCGAAGTGGAGGCCCGGCTGCTGGCCCTGATCCAGCGCGCCCGCGGCAATACCGTGCAGGCGCTGCGCACCTGCGGTCCGCTGCAGTACGACACCGGCAGCGGGCAGGCCACGGTGCACGGCAGGCCGGTGCGCCTGACGCGCAAGGCCGCCCAGATACTGGACGCGCTGCTGCGCGAGCCCGGCCGCGTGGTGTCGCGCGAGGAACTGGAGTCGGCGCTGTGGGGCAACGACCCGCCTTCGTCGGATGCGCTGCGCAGCCAGGTCCACCTGCTGCGGCGCGCGCTGGCCGAGGCCGGCTTCGACGGCATCGAGACCCTGCACGGCACGGGCTGGCGCCTCAACCCGCAGGGAGAAGGCGCATGACTCGCGCGGCCGGCGGCACGCTGACCCAGCGTGTCGTCTGGGCGCTGACGGGCACGGTCGCCCTGTTCGTCACGGCGCTGGCGCTGCTCGCCTATCTGACCTTCGACCAGATGGAAGACGATCTGGTCAACGACATTCTCAACACCGAAATGGACCGCCTGGTGCAGCACGCGCGCAGCGGCGACGAGTTCCTCCCGCAGCGCGGGGCGCGCGAGCTGGGCGGCTCCATGCGCGCCTGGCTCAAGGCCGACGGGCAGTCTCCCCCGGGCATCCCCGCGCAGATCCTGGCGCTCGACAACGGCCTGCACCTGCTGGAAACAGCCGAGTACACCTGGCACGTCATGGTGGCCGATACCGGGCGGGGCAAGGTATATCTCATGTACGACGCCTCCGACAACGAGCAGCGCGTGCGCGACTTCGGCCTCTTCGTGCTGGGCGTGGGCGCGATCTGCGTCGTGGGCGCGTATGCGCTCTCGCGCCGCGTGGCGGCGATCGCCGTCGGCCCGCTGCTCGAACTGACCGACCGGCTTTCCACCTGGGCGCCCGGCTCGCCCGACCTGGCCGTCACGCGCGACGACGAGGCGGGCCGCCTGATCGAAGCCTTCAACCGCGTCCAGAACCAGGTGGACCGCTCCATCGCGCGCGAGCGCGAATTCGCCGGCAACCTGAGCCACGAAGTGCGCACGCCGCTGGCCGCCATACGCTCCGACAGCGAGCTCATGCTGCTCATGCAGGACCTGGCGCCGGGGCAGCGGCAGCGGCTGGAGCGCATTGTCGATTCGGTGGACGACGTGATCGTGAGCCTGGAGACGGCGCGCGCCATGGCGCGCGACCAGCTCCGTGCGCCCGAACCGGTCGACCTGGCCGCCTGCATGCAGGACGCCTGGCGCGGCTACGAGGCCATGGCGCGCGCCGCCGAGCTGCGGTTCGAGAACCACATTCCGGAAGGCCGCGTGCGCGAGCTGGACCGCTACGCCCTGCTGACGGTGCTGCGCAACCTGGTGCGCAACGCCGTGGAGCACGCCGCTCCGGCCACGCTGCGCGCCAGCCTGACCGCGCAAGGCGCGCTCGAATTGCGCGACGACGGCCGCGGCATAGACAGCGCCGACCTGCCGTTTCTTTTCCGCCGCTACTACCGCGGACGCCTGCGCGACGCGGGCGGCGCGCAGGCCGGCGATTCGGCCCGGGGCCTGGGGCTGGCCATCGCCAAGCGCGTGTGCGACATGCAGGGTTGGAGCCTGACGGTGGCCTCCGAACGCGAGGGCGAACGGCACGGCACCTGCTTCTGGCTGGACCTGGACGGCGCGACGGACCGGCGGGCCTGAGCGCCGCGTCTCATTTGACGAATATTCGACTGCGGCGCGGGTACGCTGCGGGGCATGTCCGCGGCGCCTGCCGCGCTTTCCACGACCATCCCGCCGCCCATGCATCCGCTTTCCGCAGCCGCGCCGACACGCGCCTTCTACACGCTTACCCACGTGCTGGGCATTCCGCTGCTGCTCGCCTGCGCGGCGTGGCTCGCCGCCGCGAGCGGGCTGGACATGCGCATCGCCCGCGCGCTGTACGATCCCGCGCTCGACGGCTTTCCGCTGCGCGCCCACCGCTGGCTTGAACTGTTCGGCCACCGGCTGGCGCTGGCCCTGCCCGTGGGCATGGCGCTCATCGCGGTCGCCCTGGCGGCGGCGGGCAGCCGGATCGCCGCCTGGCGGCCGCTGCGCCGGCCGGCCCTGGCGCTGGCCCTGACCTGTATCGCGGGGCAGGTGCTGGTGCATGTGCTCAAGCATCATACGACCATGCCCCGGCCGTATGACCTGGCGACGCTGGGCGGCAACACGCCGTACCCCGGATTCTGGTGGACCTGGGCGCGCGCCTATGCCGGCGGCGCGCTGCCCAGCGGCCACGCGGGCGCCGGCTATTCGATGCTGGCGCTGTATTTCGCGGGCTGGTCGCGCCAGCGCCGGGCGCTGCGCTGGGGCGGGCTGGCGCTGGGCCTGGCCGCGGGCCTGGGGTTCTCGGCGGTGCGCATCCTGCAGGGCGCGCATTTCCTGAGCCAGACGCTGTATTCGGCAACCCTGCTGTGGCTGCTGGCGGCCGTGTTTTTCTACCCGCTCATCGTCGCGCCGCCGCGCCAGGCCGCTACCGACGCGCCGCGCACGCATCCGCATCCGGGCTGACCGGCTCGCCGTCGGCSGCCGGCGGCTTCCGGCAGTCCCCGCACGCCGGGCCGCAGGGCGAACACCGCGCCTTCCAGGCTGCCGGGCGGGCTGGACGGCGGCCGGATGGACGTGACGAACAGTGTGTCCATGCCGGCGCCGCCGAACGCGCACATGGATACGTTGCGGGCGGGCACGTCCAGGCGCCGGTCCAGCCGGCCATTGGGGGTATAGCGGTAAATGCGCCCGGCCTCATTGCCGCAGATCCAGTAGCAGCCTTCGGCGTCCACCGCCGCGCCGTCCGGATGCCCCTCGGGCAGGGCGGGAATGAAGATCTGGCGGTTGCGGGGTTCGCCGGTTTCGGCGTCGTAATCGAAGCGCCAGACCCTGCTGCGGGTCGGATGCGAGTCGGACAGGTACATGACGCGGCCGTCCGGGCTGAACGCCAGCCCGTTGGGAATGACCAGTCCGTCGAGCACCGCGCGCAGGCCGTTTGCGTCGTAGCGATAGAGCCGCCCGGCGGGGCTGGCCAGCGCCGTTTCCATGACCATGGTGCCGGCCCAGAAACGCCCCTGGCGGTCGCGCCGGCCATCGTTGAAACGCATGCCCCGCGCGCCGTGCGCCACCGGCGCCAGCAGGCGGGGGACGCAGGCGGCTCCCCGGCGCAGCGGGCCGCAGGCGTAGAGGCCGTCTTCCATGGCGAGCAGCCAGCCCGCATCGCGCATGGCAATGCAGCCTGCCATGCGCGGCAGGCTCCAATGCGCCAGGACGCCGCCGTCGGGCTTCCAGCGCCACAGGGTCTTGCCGGGGATGTCGGTCCAGTAGAAAGCCTGGTCGCCGGGGCGCCAGACCGGGCTTTCGCCCACGCCGCAAAGCAGCGTTCCTATGCGTTCGGCCAGGCTGTGCATGGCGGCAGGCTCGAAGGAGATGCGCGGCGGCGCGGGCCGGAAAACCGCCTGCCGCGCCGCGCGGCGCGTCATCGCGTGACGTGCCGAAAAGTATAATGAGCGCAAAATTTTGCCGTCAAGCAGCGGCCCCTCCGCTTTCCGGAACCCCCAAATGACCGCTCCCGCCGATACGCCCGCTTCGCCGCCGCGCCGTCCCCGAAGCCTGGCGCAGGGGCTGGTGGAAGCGCTCTCCGAGCGCATCCGGTCGGGCGGGCTGCGGCCCGGCGAAAAGCTGCCCACGGAATCCGGCATCATGCGCGAGTTCGGCGTGAGCCGCACCGTGGTGCGCGAGGCGCTGTCGCGGCTGCAGGCCAGCGGGCTGGTCGAGACGCATCACGGGGTGGGCACCTATGTGCTCGAACCCAGCGGCGGCGCCGATTTCCGCGTCGATCCCGCCGACATCGCCACGGTGCGCGACGTGCTCGTCCTGCTGGAGCTGCGCATCTGCCTCGAAAGCGAGGCGGCCGGCCTGGCGGCGGCCCGGCGCAGCGGCGAGCACCTGCGGGCCATGCGCCAGGCGCTGGACGACTTCAAAACCGCGCTCGACGCCGGCGGCGACACCATCACGCCCGACTTCCGCTTCCACCTGCTGGTAGCGCAAGCCACCGAGAACCGCTATTTCGCCGACCTCATGTCGCACCTCGGTTCGGCCATCATTCCGCGCACCCGCATCAATTCGGCCCGCTTCGCCCAGGAAGACCGCGGCGTCTACCTGGCGCGGGTGAACCTCGAGCACGAGGACATTTACGGCGCCATCCAGCGCCAGGACGCCGAGGCCGCGCGCGCGGCCATGCGCACGCACCTGAGCAACAGCCGCGAGCGGCTGCGCCGGCTGGCCTAGGGCGAACACGCCCTGGAACTGGCGGCGCTCCGGGCGGGGAGAACCGTCCCCCATTGACCCGCTCCGAACCGCGTTAATCTTGCCGGTTTGGACTTTGGACGCATAGCGGCATGAGCGGTATCGTGGTTTGGGAGGACAGGGCGGAAACGCCGGCGCGGGGCGCGGCTCCGCATGGGGGGGAGGATCGCGCATGCGCCGCCTGACCTTGCGTTTTGTGGTGGCGGTGCTGGCGCTGCTGACCTTGTCCCGCCTGGGGCTCGCATTCTGGATGTGGGACCGCGTGCAGGCGGCCGGCGGGCTGTGGCCGCTGATGCTGGGCGGGCTGCGCATCGATCTGTGCCTGCTCTGCATGGTGGCGGCGCTGCCGGCCGTGCTGTCGCCCTGGTTCGGCCACCGCGCCGGGGCGGCCGCCGCCACGGCATGGTGGTTCCGCGCCTGGTGGATGCTCTACGTGTTGCTGGAAGTCTCCACGCCGCAGTTCATCGCCGAATACGACACGCGGCCCAATCGCCTCTACTTCATTTATCTGCTCAACCCGCGCGAAGTGGGCTCCATGCTCTGGGAAGGCTACAAGGGCGTGCTGCTGGCGGCTTTTGTGGCGTTGGCGCTGGCCGCGTGGCTGTCGCTGCGGCTTTTCCCGACCCGGCTGCGCGACCCCGCCATGGGGTGGTGGAAGCGGCCCGCGGCGTCGGTGCTGATTCTCGCGCTGGCGGTGCTGGGCGCGCGCGGCACGCTGGAGCACCGGCCGCTCAACCCCGCCAAGGTCGCCTTCAGTTCCGACGCCATGGTCAATGCGCTGGCGCTTAATTCGCTCTACAGCGTGTTCGACGCCGCCTACCGCATGCGCGACGAGCGCTCGTCGGCGGCCATGTACCCCAGGATGCCGGTCGACGAAATGAACGCCATCGTGCGCGCCGCGGCCGGCCTCGACGGGCCGCCGCTCGATCCGCGCTACCCCAGCCTGCACGAGCAGAAGGCCAGCGTGCGGCGCGACCGGCCGCTGAACGTGGTCATCATTCTCGAGGAGAGCCTGGGAGCCCAGTACGTGGGCAGCCTGGGCGGCAAGGATCTCACGCCCAACCTCGACCGCCTGGGCCGGCAGGGCTGGATGTTCCACCGCGCCTATGCCACCGGCACCCGCTCGGTGCGCGGCATCGAGGCCGTGACGGCGGGATTCCTGCCCACCGTGGCCGACGCCGTGGTCAAGCTGCCGCGCGCGCAGACCGGTTTTTTCACGCTGGCGCAGGTGCTGGGGCGGCACGGCTACCATTCGCGCTTCGTCTACGGCGGCGAATCGCACTTCGACAACATGCGCGCGTTTTTCCTGGGCAACGGCTTCGACGAAGTGGTGGACCGGCCGAAGTTCCAGAACCCGGTCTTCGAGGGTTCGTGGGGCGCGTCGGACGAAGACATGTTCACGCAGCTCGACCGGCTGCTGCGCGCCGACGGCGACCGGCCGGTGTTCACGCTGGCTTTCTCGGTCAGCAACCATTCGCCGTGGGAGTATCCGTCAGGCCGCATCGAGCCGGTGGGCGACCCTGCCTCGGTGGACAACACGGTGCGCTATGCCGACTGGGCGCTGGGGCAGTTCTTCGACAAGGCGCGCCAGGCGCCGTACTGGAAGAACACCGTGTTCCTGGTGATCGCCGACCACGATTCGCGCGTGTACGGTTCGATTCCCGTGCCGGTGCGGCATTTCCGGATTCCCGCCCTGATCCTGGGCGCGGACATCGCGCCGCGCCAGGACGAGCGCATCGTGAGCCAGATCGACATGGCGCCCACGCTGCTGTCGCTGATCGGCCTGGACAACGTCAACCCCATGCCGGGCGCGGATCTCACGCGGCGCGATCCCGGCCGGGCCATCATGCAGTACGCCGACAATTTCGGCTATCTGAAAGGCGAGCGGCTGGTGGTGATCGAGCCTTCCAAGCCGCCGCGCCAGTTCCGCTACGCGGCGGCGCCGGTGGGGCAGGACGAGACTTACGAATCCGTGGCGGCCGACCCGGGCCTCGGCAAGGAGGCGCTCGCCCACGCGCTGTGGGCGAGCTGGGCCTATCGGGAGGAAAAGTACCGCCTGCCTTGAGGCCGGCTTGATCCCGCGCAAGCCGCTTTACGCGCGGGAGACGCAAACTGGCGTCCATGACGTTTCCAGATCTGCCCCCGGACGCGGCCCGCGCTCCCGCCGCCATGCCAGGCCACGCAGGCAAGCCTGGCGGGTCTTTACCGCAACGCCGCGCCTGGCCCGTGCCGCGCGGCCGGCTTGCCTGGATCACCGGCGCGCTCAGCGTGCTGCTGCTGGGCGCCAGCACGATCTTCTGGTGCCTGCTGCTGTTCCCCGTGGCGTTGCTCAAGCTGCTGCTGCCCTGGCCCGCGGCCAGGCGGCGCATCGATCCGGTGCTCAACGGCATCGCGACGGCATGGGTTTCCGGCAACGCCGGCTGGTTCGCGCGCATCCAGCGGGCGGACTGGGACATCCAGGGCAATACCGGCCTGCGCTACGCGGACTGGTATCTGGTCAACTGCAACCACCAGTCGTGGGTGGACATCTTCGTGCTGCAGTATGCGCTGAACCGGCGCATCCCCCTGCTGAAGTTCTTCCTGAAGCGCCAGCTAATCTACGTGCCGGTGATCGGGCTGGCCTGGTGGGCGCTGGACTTCCCTTTCATGAAGCGCCACGGCAAGAGCGACCTGCGCCGCAATCCGGCCCTGGGGCGCCCGGACCAGGAGGCCGCGCGGCGCGCGTGCGAGAAGTTCTCGCTGGTGCCGACCAGCGTGATGGTGTTCGCCGAAGGCACGCGCTTTACCGAGGCCAAGCGCGCGGCCCAGTCTTCGCCGTACCGCCATCTGCTCAAGCCCAGGGCGGGCGGGCTGGCCGTGGCCCTGAATGCGATGGGCGCGCGCTTTCGCTCGATGATAGACGCCACCATCGCCTACCCGGAAGGCATACCCAGCTTCTGGGACCTGGCCTGCGGCCGGGCCGGGCGCGTGGCGGTGCGCATGCGGCAGCTGCCGGTGCCGCCGTCATTCTGCGACGGCGATTACACCGCAGACAAGGCGTTCCGCACGGCGTTCCACCAATGGCTCGGGCAGCAGTGGCAGGCCAAGGACGACGAGATCGAAACGCTGACGGCGCGCCGCGCTGCCTGATCGCGGGCGCCGCCGCCTTCCGGGATCAGGTCCGCGCCGGCAGCACGGTGCCCGAGCTTTCCCCGAACCCGATCCGCGGGTAACCCGCCTTGACGCATTCGGCGCGGATGATGATCTGGTCGCCGTCTTGCAGGAAGGCGCGCGTTTCGCCCCAGGGCAGTTCGACGGGCGATTTGCCGCCCTGCGAGAGCTCCAGCAGCGAGCCGGCTTCGGAAGGCTGCGGGCCCGACAGCGTGCCCGTGCCCAGGAGGTCGCCCGGCTGCAGGTTGCAGCCGTTGACCGTGTGGTGGGCGATGAGCTGGGCCACGTTCCAGTAGGCGTCGCGGAAGTTGCTGCGCGACAGGCGCGCGGGCGGCTGCTTGGCGGCGCGCGATTTCTCGGTGGTGATCAGCACTTCCATCTGCACGTCGTAGGCGCCGCGCTCGCGGTTGGCCTCGGAGGCCAGGTAGGGCAGCGGCTGCGGGTCGGCGGCGTCGCGCTTCCATTGCGTGCGGAAGGGCTCCAGGGCCTCCATGGTGACGATCCACGGCGAGATGGTGGAGGCGAAGTTCTTGGACAGGAACGGGCCCAGCGGCTGGTATTCCCAAGCCTGGATGTCGCGGGCCGACCAGTCGTTCAGGATGCACAGGCCGAACACGTGGGAATCGGCCTGGGCCAGCGGAATGCGTTCGCCCTGGGCATTGCCGGCGCCCACGAAAATGCCCAGCTCGAGCTCGTAGTCCAGCCGCGCGCAGGGGCCGAATTGCGGCGTCTCGCCTTCGGCGGCGGGGCGGGTCTGGCCCACGGGGCGCGGAAATCGCTGGTTCACGCCCACGCTGGAAGCGCGGCCGTGGTAGCCGATGGGCACCCACTTGTAGTTCGGCAGCAGCGGATTGTCGGGGCGGAACTGCCTGCCCACGGCGGTGGCGTGGTGCACCGAGATGTAGAAGTCGGTGTAGTCGCCGATGCGCGCGGGCGCGGTGTATTCGGCGTCGGCCTGCGCCACCAGCAGCGGCTCGATCTCGGCGCGCAGGGCCGCGCCTTCCCGCAGCGCGCGCGACAGCGCCAGGCGCAGGGCGCTCCAGTGCGCCTGGCCCAGCGCCATGAGCGCGTTCAGGCTGTCGCCCGCGCACGCGGCCAGCGCCTCGCCGGCCCTGCCGTCGAAAGGCTTGCGCGCGGCCAGCGCGGCCAGGTCGAGGATCTGGTCGCCGATCGCCACGCCCGGGCGAAAGGCTTCCTGCGAGCCGGCACGGCGAAACACGCCGTAGGGCAGGTTCTGCACCGGGAAATCGGAAGTTCCGGTATTGGCGCTGGCGACCCAGCTCTTGAGGGACGGGTCGTGGGTTTCGTTGATGGAAGTGCTCATGCGTGTCTCGCTCAGTGTGTTTATGGACGCGCCGCCGGCGCGGGGCGGAAAAGCCGGAAAAAGCCAAGCGGCGATGGGCTTGCGCCCATCGCCGCGGCTCGTCCGGACGCGCAGGCAGTCACGCCTTGCGGGGATCGAAATGCTTCTTGATGTCCTGCCAGCAGCGGTAGTAGTCGCCCTGCAATTCTACCGAGGCCAGGGCCTGCCCGGTCGGGCGGATCACGCGCCGGGTTTCGAACATGAAGGCCATGGTGTCGCGGATATAGTGGGCCTTGCTGGTGTCGGCATGCGACGCCTTTTCGAAGGTTTCGGCGTCGGGGCCGTGGCCGCTCATGCAATTGTGCAGGCTGGCGCCGCCCGGGGCGAAGCCTTCCGCCTTGGCGTCGTACACGCCCTGGATAAGGCCCATGAACTCGCTGGCCACGTTGCGGTGGAACCAGGGCGGACGGAACGTGTCTTCCATCGCCAGGATGCGCGGCGGGAAGATGGCGAAATCCATGTTCGCGGTGCCCGGGGTGTCCGAGGGCGCCGTGAGCACGGTGAAAATGGACGGGTCCGGGTGGTCGAAGCTGATCGAGCCGATGGTGTTGAAGCGGCGCAGGTCGTACTTGTAGGGTGCGTGCGTGCCGTGCCAGGCCACCACGTCCAGCGGCGAGTGGTCGATGGCGGCGCGCCAGAATCCGCCCGTGAACTTGGCGATCAGCTCGAAATCGCCCTCCACGTCTTCGTACCAGGCCACGGGGGTCTGGAAGTCGCGCGGATTGGCGAGACAGTTCGAGCCGATGGGCCCGAGTTCGGGCAGGCGCAGCGCCGCGCCGAAGTTCTCCAGCATGTAGCCGCGCGCCGCGTCGTCGAGCAACTCCACGCGGAAGCGCACGCCGCGCGGGATGACCGCGATCTCCAGCGGTTCCAGGTCGATCAGGCCCAGCTCGGTGGCCAGGCGCAGGCGTCCCAGCTGCGGCACCAGCAGCAGCTCGCCGTCGGCGTTGTAGAAGTAGCGGTCCTTCATCGAGCGGTTGGCCGCGTACAGGTGGATGCCCACGCCGCTCTGCTCGCCGGGACCGCCGTTGCCGCCCCAGGTTTTCACGCCTTCGATGAAATCGGTGGGCGCGGCGGGCAGGGGCAGCGGGCTCCAGCGCAGCTGGTTCGGCGTGACCGGGCCCGTGCCGAAGTCGCTCAGCCAGCCGGGCGCGCCGTCGAACGCCTCGAAGGGCTTGTGCTGCGCGCCGGGGCGGATGCGGTACAGCCAGGAGCGGCGGTTTTCGCTGCGCGGCGCGGTAAAGGCGGTGCCCGATAGCTGTTCGGCATACAGGCCGTACGGGCATTGCTGGGGCGAATTGCGGCCGACGGGCAGGGCCCCGGGCAGCGCCTCGGTGGCGCAATCGTTGCCGAAGCCGGTCTGGTATTTCAGTTCCATGGGTTCCTCCTGGGCGGCGGCGCGGTGCATGGCCGCGCATTACGGTGTCCGGGGGCGCGGGCGAGAGTCTCGTCCCGCGCGCCGATAGGCCATTTTCGGCAAAATCCGGCCCCTCGGCTACGGGAATGCGAAAATAGAAACTATAAATTCCGTGAATAATGAGGAAGCGCCATGGCCAGTCTGCGCGATGTGGACCTGAACCTGCTGCTGGTGTTCCAGCATCTGCTCGAAGAACGCAACATCTCGGCGGTGGCGCGCCGCATGGACCTGACCCAGCCCGCGGCGAGCAATGCGCTGCGGCGCCTGCGCGCCGCCTTCGGCGACGAACTCTTCGTGCGCACCGGCCAGGGCATGCAGCCCACGCCGCGCGCGGAAAGGCTGGCCGGGCCGGTGAGCGAGGCGCTGGCCACGCTGTCGCGCGCCCTGCAGGACCAGAACGCCTTCGACCCGGCCGCGAGCAGGCGGCGCTTCCGCGTGGCCATGTCGGACGTGGGCGAAATCCACTTCATGCCGCGCCTCATGGAAGCCTGCGCCCAGCTCGCGCCGGGCGTGCGCATCGATTCCGTGCGCACCCAGGGGCCGGATCTGCAGCGCGAAATGGAGGCCGGGCGCATCGACCTGGCCGTGGGCGCCTTCGACGACATGGGCGCCGGCGTCATGCAGCGCATGCTGTTCCGGCAGGGCTATGCCACGCTGTTCCGCCAGGGACATCCCACGGCCCATGCGGGCATGAGCCTGAAGGCTTTCCGCGCCGAGCGCCACCTCATCGTGTCGCGCGCGGCGCCCTACGGGCAGGTCAACCAGTCCATGGAACGCGCGGGCCTCGTGCTGGCCGAGCATTTCAGCGTGCCGCATTTCTCGGCCGTGCCGTATATCGTCAGCGCGACCGACCTGCTGGCCACGGTGCCCGAAAAGCTCGCCGCCAGCGCGGCCGGCCCGTTCGGCCTGCGCTACATCGCACCGCCGGTCAAGGTGCCGCCCTTGCAGACCAATATGTACTGGCAGCGCCGCTACGACCGCGACGGCGGCAGCCAGTGGCTGCGCGGCCTGATCGCGGAGGTGTTCGGCGCCGACGGGCAGCAGGCGCCTGTCGCGCGGGCCGGGGCGGGACGGCGCGACGCTACGCGCTGACGACGGATTCCCGCGCCAGCCGCAGGGCTTCGCGCAGCAGTTCCATGTCGCCGAGATGGTTGGCCAGCAGCAGGATGAGCGCGGCGTTGAGCTCCTGGCTCTGCTCCAGGCTCAGGTCGCGGTGGATGTCGATCAGCGCCTCGTAGAAATCGTCCGGCGCGGGCAGGTTGGTTTCGGTGATGAGCATGATGGCTGCCTCTTTTCGGGATCAGGCGCAGATGGCGCGCCGCAGGGCGGCGTTGACGGCGGCGGCGTCCAGCGCGCGCCAGCGCGCCGCGACGTGCTGGTCCGGGCGCAGCAGGTAGGCCGTGCCGGGGCGCGCGTCGTAGCGCTGGGCGAGCAGGCCCGCGCTGTCCACCACGTGCGTCATGCCCGGGGGCAGGGCCGGGGCGTCGCACTCGGCGCTGGTCACGATCAGCGGCTTGACCGGCGTCGCGGCCATGCTCAGCGCCTGCAGGGCCTGCACGGCCGCGGCATCGGGCAGCCGGTCGCAGCAGAAGAGGGCGAGCGCGAAGCCGCTGTCCAGCTGCGACAGCCACCAGCCGTCCTCGCCCGCCACGCGCACCGGCGCGTCCAGCGCCACCGCGCCGGGCCGCAGGCGTCCGCCGAACGCGTCCTGGTCGGGCGTGTTCAGCGGCGAGTCCGCATAGGTGGCCGGCAGCGAGAGGCGGCCGCTGTTGACGAGCGCGCGCGCAAACGAATGGCGCTTGGCCAGGTTGAGCACCGCGTTGCGGAAGCTGCGGCTGATGTCGCTCTTGGGCGTGATGAAATCGGTGGAGCGCGAGGAGTTGAGGATGTTCTCGTCGGCCGCGTACTCGCGTTCGGCGCAGTAGGTGTCGATGAGCGGCTCGGGCGCCTTGCCCGTCAACACCAGGGCGAGCTTCCAGGCCAGGTTCTCGGCGTCCTGCACGCCGCTGTTGGCGCCGCGCGCGCCGAACGGCGACACGCGGTGCGCGGCGTCGCCGGCGAACAGCACGCGGCCGTGGCGGAACTTGTCCATGCGTTCGCAGGCAAAGGTGTACACGCTTACCCATTCCAGCTCGAATTGCGCATCGGGCCCCAGCAGCGCGCGGATGCGGGGCAGCACATTCTCGGGCTTGACGGCTTCCTTGGGATCGGCGTTCCAGCCGAGCTGGAAGTCGATGCGCCAGACATTGTCGGGCTGCATGTGGAGCAGCACGGACTGGTTCGGATGGAAGGGCGGGTCGAACCAGAACCAGCGCTCGGCCGGAAAGTCCGCCTGCATTTTCACGTCGGCGATGAGGAAGCGGTCGCGGAAGACGCGGCCGTGGCTTTCCTGGCCCAGCATGGCGCGCACCGGCGAGCGCGCTCCGTCACAGGCGATCAGCCATTGCGCGTGCAGCGCGTAAGGGCCGTCGGGCGTTTCCACCGTCAGGCAGACGCCGTCGCCGGTCTGTTCCAGCGCCACCACCTTGTTCTTCCAGCGCAGGTCGATATTCGGCTGCTGCCGCGCATGCTCGTAGAGAAAACCTTCGGCGTAGTACTGTTGCAGGTTGACGAACGCGGGACGGCGGTGCCCCGGTTCGGGCAGCAGGTCGAAGCGCCACACCTCGCGGTCGCGGAAGAACACTTTGCCCACGTTCCACGACACGCCTTTCTCGGCCATGCGCTGGCCCACGCCCAGGCGGTCCCAGATCTCCAGCGTGCGCTTGGAGAAGCAGATGGCGCGCGAGCCGGTGGAAAGCCGGAAATCGTCATCCAGCACCACCACGCGCAAGCCCCGCCGGGCCAGGTCCAGCGCCGTGCTCAGCCCGACCGGGCCCGCGCCCACCACCACCACCGGGTGCGTGACGCGCTGTCCCGCGGCCTGGTCGGCGCATTTTTCATAGGCGAACTCCATCGCCTGGTAATCGATGTCTCCCACGTCTGTCTCCTGGGTGGGTTCGTTTTGTTTTTTGTTCGCTACGCCAGCCGCAGGCGCGTTGCCCGCGGCCCGGCAGTACGCGCCGCGGGCCTCGCGCAGCCAGGCGCGACGCTTCTCCGGGCGGGGGCCGCGGCTCCGGCTCCGCCGGCGCGCTCCCCTGGGCGGGCTCCCCTCGAAGGGGAAGCGCCGCAGGCGCTTCGGGGGTGGAGCCCTCTCAGCCTTCGAGCTGCTTCCACATTTCGAGGTCGCGCTTGTCCGTCCAGATGCGCGGGTGCTCGATGCCGCTCGCCTCGTCGTAGGCGCGCGAAACGTCGAACGGCATGCAGTGGTCGAAGATCACCCAGTCGCTGTAGCGCGGCTTCATGAAGTCGTAGACTTCGCGGTAGATGGTCTTCAGGTCCTTGCCGTCGGCCACGCCGCGGTTCACCGCGCCATACAGGTCGGTGAGGAAGGCGCGGGTGCCGGCCAGGCCCTTGCGCACTTCCTCGGCGTTCTTGAGGGCCGGTCCGCGGCCCGGCACCATCTTGTCGGCCTCGAAACCGGCCAGCGCGTCCAGCGTGGAGGGCCAGTCGCGGAAGTAGGCGTCGCCGCAATAGGGCGTGGACTGGTACTCGACCAGGTCGCCCGCGAAAAGAATCTTCTGCTCGGGCAGCCAGGCGATGGTGTCGCCCTTGGTGTGGCCGCGGCCGACCTGCAGCAGCCGGACCTCGAGGTTGCCGAGGTTGACCGTCATTTCGCCCTTGAAGGTCATGGTGGGCCACACCAGGCCGGGCGGGATGGATTCGGCGTTGCGGAAGAGGCGGGGGAAACGGCCGATTTCGCTGGCCTTGTCCTGTTCGCCGCGCTCGGCGATGAGATCGTAGGTGTCGCGGCTGGCCAGGATTTCCTGGGCGTTGTAGGCCGAGGCGCCGAACACGCGCACGGCGTGGTAGTGCGACAGCAGGATGTACTTGATGGGCTTGTCGGTCACTTCGCGGATCCGGCGGATCACGTCCTGCGCCATGACCGGGGTGGCCTGGGTGTCGACCACCATGACGGCCTCGTCGCCAATAATGACGCCCGTGTTCGGATCGCCCTCGGCCGTGTAGGCATAGGCGTTGTCGGACAGCTTTTCGAACGACACGACCTTGTCGGCGAGGTCGGCGTGCGAGGCGAATTGCTTGCTCATGGGGACTCCTTCCACTTTTATAGGAATAAGGGCATGGAAGGGACTATAGCCCCGCGTTAGTGTTTGTGCAATACGTTTGCTATAAACAAACAGGTGGGGTTTTTACGGGGATTCAAGGGCGTTGGCACCTCGGGCAGTAATACGTGGCGCGCTGTCCCTGGACGATGCGGCGGATGGGCGCGCCGCAGGCGCGGCAGGGCTGCGCCTCGCGCTCGTACACCGCCGCGTGTATCTCGAAATAGGCGCCCGGCTCGCCCGTGGCCCCCACGTAGTCGCGCAGGGTGCTGCCGCCCGAGGCGAGG